>JBEHWK010000021.1:0-31347 GCA_040217795.1 Clostridiaceae bacterium | reverse complement strand
AAAAAATAGTTTATAGGAGGAATTTTTATGGGTTTAATGAGCGGATTAATGGGCAATGCATCTGAAGTTGATGTAAAAGAAGTTCAGGATGAGTATGGTAAAATCCTGGCACCTTCAGAAAACGTAGAAAAAGCATATAAGATGATAAGGGATATGTTCATTTTTACAAATAAAAGACTAATATTAGTAGATAAGCAAGGAGTTATTGCAAATAAAATAGAATACCATTCAATTCCCTATAAAAGTGTTACTAATTTCAGTATAGAAACAGCAGGAAACTTTGATCTGGATGCAGAGCTTAAAATATGGATTTCTGGCAATCCTCAGCCGATACAAAAACAGTTCAACAGAAGCTTGAACATATATGAATTACAAAGCGTGTTAGCTTCATATGTCTTAAAATAAGCCGCTGAAATAAGGATGTTTTACACTGAATATCAGATATTTGCAAAGGACATAATCTTATAAGCAAGAATATGTTCTTTGCAAATTCAGAAAATAAAGGCTTTAGTAACATATTATATCGAAAAGTATAGAATGATATATAGAGAATAATATATTTTAGCGTTAATTGTATGTAAATAAATCCATCATATATTGACAATACACAGATAGAACATTACCCTATATATAGATGGGTATCTATATATAGGGTGGTTGGATGAATCTTATAACTGATACGGATGAGTGCATCTGTAAATATACATTTAATTTTTATAAAAATAATAATAAGGAGATGGATGCTATGAAAAAAATGATTATTTTTGATCCGGCAATGTGCTGTTCAACAGGTGTTTGCGGCCCAGGTGTTAATCCGGAGCTATTAAGAGTATCTACTATATTAAATAATTTAAAAAGTAATGGTGTTGTTGTTGAAAGATTTAATCTCACAAGTAATCCACAAGCTTTTGTAGAGAATAAGACTATTAATGAATTACTTAATACTGATGGAGTGGATGTACTTCCAGTTATTATTGTAGATGGCAAAGTTGTTAAAACCAAAGGATACCCCACCAATGAAGAATTCTGTACTATGCTTGAAATTCCCGAAAGTTATCTTAAAGCAAAAATTATAATAAAGAAGATGGAATCTAAGGGCTGCGGTTGTAAAGGCGGGTGCTGTTAACTGGCGAAAGGAAGTGCAATTATGGCAAAGTTGTTTAATCTTAATGATATAGAATTAACTAAATATTTATTTTTTACCGGGAAAGGTGGAGTTGGTAAAACTTCAGCAGCTTGTGCTGTTGCTGTGACTTTAGCAGATCAGGGAAAGAGAATAATGCTTGTAAGCACAGATCCAGCTTCAAATTTACAGGATGTTTTTAGTGCTGAATTAAATAATAAAGGTGTTCGGATTAAGGATGTACCGAATCTTGTTGTTGCTAATTTTGACCCTGAAGAGGCAGCCCGTGAGTATAGAGAAAGTGTCGTAGGACCATTCAGAGGAAAACTTCCTGAAGTAGTTATTAAAAATATGGAGGAACAGCTTTCGGGTTCATGTACTGTTGAAATAGCTGCTTTCAATGAATTTACCAACTTTATAACAGATCATAAGGTTCAAAAAGAATATGATCATATAATTTTTGATACAGCGCCTACAGGACATACTTTAAGAATGTTACAATTGCCGTCTGCCTGGAGCAATTTCATTAGTGAAAGCACTCATGGAGCATCATGTCTTGGTCAGTTATCCGGCCTTGAAAGCAAGAAAGATGTTTATAAAAATGCCGTAAAAAACTTAGCAGATAAGAATATGACCACACTGATTTTAGTTTCCAGACCGGAGGATTCTCCCCTTAAGGAAGCTGAAAGAGCATCTAAAGAGCTTCAGGATATTGGAGTAAATAATCAGATCCTTGTTATTAATGGTGTATTACAGAATTGTGATGATGAATTATCCACTGCCTTGTATGAAAAACAGCAAAAGGCACTTAAAGAAATACCACAGTATTTAAAAAATCTTGAAACTTTTAAAATTCCATTAAGACCCTATAATATAACTGGTCTTGATAATGTAAGGGCGTTTTTAAAGAAAGATAATATTAAATACAGCCATGAAAAATTAGTTGTTAATGAAATACCTAAGTTAAAAGTGGTTATTGATGACTTGTATAATACCCATAAGAAAGTAATTTTCACAATGGGTAAAGGCGGCGTAGGAAAAACTACTATAGCTGCGGCTATTGCGCTGGGACTGGCAAAGAAGGGTAAGAAGGTTCATTTAACAACTACTGACCCGGCAGCACACTTACAGTATGTCTTAGATGAAAGTTATGGTATTACATTCAGTCATATTGACGAAAAAGAAGAACTGGTAAAATACCAGGAAGAAGTATTGAGTAAGGCAAGAGAAACATTGGGTGAAGAAGATATAGCTTATGTGGAAGAAGATTTAAGATCTCCATGTACTCAGGAAATTGCTGTATTCAGGGCTTTTGCAGAAATAGTTGAAAGATCAGAAAATGAAGTGGTAGTTATTGATACTGCTCCTACAGGTCATACTTTATTACTCCTGGATTCAACTCAGAGCTATAATAAAGAAATAGAGCGTTCTCAGGGAGACATACCGGAGTCAGTTAAAAAATTGCTTCCAAGGCTCAGAAATGCAGCTGATACAGAAGTGATTATAATAACATTAGCGGAGACTACCCCTGTTTTTGAAGCCTTGAGACTGCAGGAAGATCTGAAAAGAGCAGGAATCTACAGCAAATGGTGGGTAATCAATTCAAGCATGTATGCTGCTGATACAACTAATGCAGTTCTAAAAGCCAAGGCCCTTAATGAGATCCAGTGGATTAATAAGGTGAATGAAATATCCAGCGGTAATTTTGCAGTTGTTGAATGGAAGGCAGAAGAAGTAAAAGGTGAAAAACTCAGTGAATTGTTAAAATAATAAGTGCTTCCAGTGCAAATAAAATTTTGCGGTGGAAGCACTTTTATCAGTTGAAAAAAAGATGATCTAGTTTTATTTATTCAGGAGGAGAAATCAAATTGCTGCAGAATATTCATATATAGGAGCATAGGAAAAATTTGGTTTATCGCAGGGATTTTTAATGGATTCCTGGTAATACACTGCCGATACAAAAACAGTTTAATAGAAGCTTAAGCATGTATGAATTACAAAGTGTGTTAGCTTCATATGTTTTAAAATAATTTACTGGAATTCAGAACAGATGGAACAGGTAAAGTTGAATTTCCTGCAATAGTTGACTGATGATCAGTTAAGTTTACTCTTTCAGGAAGGGGGATTATAATTATGAAAATTACATTTTTATCTGGAATTCATGCAGGGAAACTGGCTAAGGAAATGGTGCTTTTGTCTTTTATTTTGATAGGCATTTTAATGGTAGGGATTAATAGTAAGGTTTTAATAATTAACCATATATTTTTCCCTCTATTGATCATCATAGCAATGGCAACTGTTATTTCTTTAGTAATTGCGTTGATCTCAGGGGTAATAGCTTTGACTAAAAATAAAGAGCACTCAATTGCCGCTAAGATATTAATTATCATTAGTAGTATTTCCGGTATACTTATTCTTCTGCTTATTCTTGTAAGTATCATTTTGAGTTTATTCATTGTATATTGATTATCTAAAGTCTATAGATAATAATAATTTATAAAAGATTCAAATGGGGATTTGGGGATTATGGAAAATCACATAAGAAGAACATTGTTTTCACATTTCAATAACACGACCATGATCTAATATATAAACATGATAATTTTCTTTATATATATATTTTCCCCCGAAAATATTTTGCTGATGAAAAACTGAGAAATTGGTTTTTGTCAGCCCTTTTTTGTTTTAAAGATAATATAAATACAGGATGCTGTATTTAACATATAAAAAAGAAGCAGGCGGATTGACAACAATATGATTATTCAGGGATTCATGGTTCAAAATTAAGAGTGGTATAGCTTACTTTGTTGGTTATATTCAGGAGTGAATTTATGTGCATTGAAAACATATATCATGGAGGTAATAAAAGCAACCGCAATTTTAATAAGAAGATCTCTTACAGTATCATTCAGTCCTTCATCTATCATATGGGTTTTAAAAAAATAATCTCCTGCATACTCAAACATTTCCCATAAAGTGCCTAAGGTAATTGTGAAACTGAATGCAAATACTGCGTTGAAGAAAGTAAACAGCTTTTTGGTAGTTTTTGAATTCCTTATAAAAACGCTTTGAAGTAAATAGATGGCTGTTATAAATCCAAAGATGCCAAATATACCATGAAGAAGTAAATCCCACCACCAGAACTTTTCGTAGAATCCCATAATTTCTCCTAAATATTGTGCAGAAAATATAAATAGTGTTGCTGCCAGATTAAAATTACGAGGCAGCATAATTCTATTTTTCTCAGCAATATATGCAGCTATGTAAGGAAAAGTAAGAGTTATAATTGCTAACAGGGATAAAAATACAAGTCTCCACTGCCCGGCTGCAATATTCATCATAGCAGTTAATATTGAAATAATCTCAAACAGTACAGTTATTTTTATTGCCAGATTACCCTTTGCGCTATTCATAGGAAAATTCATCCCCTAAAAATATTTACATGAACAAATCACATGCATCACTAATAGCTTTGCATAATTTTTTAAAATTATTCATGTGAATAGGGCAGATCTTTAATCAATGACTAAGTTAATGATAATCAAAAACACTTTCATCTGCTTCAGTTCCTATTATATCTACAAGATGTAAAGGTGATACAGCCTTTTCAAATAAATTTTTAACGATATTATTTACTTTGCAAAAGTTTGGGCTTATATTATGTACTGTATTCTTTTCGATTTTTACCAGAGTATTATTTATTATATCATGCCTTTCAATTTCTACTCCATAAGATTGAGTTTTAACTGTATCTTCAACTTCTGAAGCGATTTCAATCATGTTCTTTATCACTCTGTAAAAATATTTGTACGTTTTCTCATCTGCTATCTTGTGTCTTACTAAAAATTCATCCATTGTTATCATACTCCTCAAAATTATAATTCATAACTAATTTATATGTTTATCAGGCATGCTAAAAAATAACTCGAATTTATGGCTATTTCAGCACATGTATATTTTATTATTCCAAAAGACATCTTTCTATCATTTCATTGTTAATTCAATGTTAAAAGAAGTTAAAGTCTCGAAACCGAAAAATTCAGTTCGGAGACTTACACAAAGTATAGACATCTATTCTGCCAGTGTATTGTTCATTGAATTCTGGTGACTGTTCAGTGGTGAAATCCTCAGCAATAATCCCAACATCTGTAGTTTTAATCTCACGATGATGTCCTTGGTTACCAGTACAACTAGCTTGCAGCAAACAATCAACAAAAGATACTGAGATAATATTTTGGCAGTATTTACATTAATTAATATTTTTTTAAAACTCCAATAACAATGAACTGGTATATTTTAGATAAATAATTAACAAAAGGGAGGATGAATGTGTTTTTATGTGACTATCACATGCATTGGAATAACTCACCTTATGGAAAAGACACAATCTTTCAAATGGCTGCTTCCGTTATTATCGAAGGTTTTGAGGAAATTGCCATATTAATATTTGGAAAGGTGTGACTCATTAAGATGGAAGAAGAATTGTTATACAAAATAATATTTTCAGATGACAGTAGTTATGATCCTGTTAAGTATGGATATTTTGTAGGGAGAAATAAAAAAAGTGTATTTAAGTTCAAATCAGCCTTATATGAAAGTCAGATTAATCCGGTCCTTATTAATGATGCTGACCATGAAAATGCATTATTTGCCAAGATTCTGAAAAGTGAAACTGAGGAATTATTAAAAATTGCAGGTGAATTTAATATGAAACAAGTTAAACTCAGGCGCAGCAATATTAATGAGATAAAGTGGCTATTCGGTGATGGATGGGTTTCTGACGGTAATATATAAGAAGGTAACAATTATTTTAAACATGCTTTTTTTATATAAAGGAATTAATAGAAATGAATGAAGAGCAGAAGGCTCAAGAGCTTATTTCTATTTTTAATGAAGAAACTGATAATAACCAAATAAGGATCATGTATAAAACATCCAAAACATCAGATAATAAAATGAAATGGAATTCTTATTGATAAAAGCAGATAAATAAAATAACAGGAGGTGCAACTATGCCCAAAATAGTAATTCGTTTAATAATATTTGTAGCACTTATAACAATATATATGGGTAATGCAGCATATGCACAAACACCGGTTAAAACTCTGCCTTATGGTCCTAAGGTATCTGATCTGCAGAATAAGAAAGATATTTTGGATAGCTTTGAACAAATTAAAATGATACGTGCAAATTTAACCCTGATTAATATAAAATCAAGCACACCAGTTGAAGAGTTAAAATCTATAGATAATGATTTACAGCGTTATATTGATCAGCTTAGAGTTATTAGAAAAGATTTAGCAAACCATGCTGATAAATATAAAAATTCAATTTCAGATGTATTCTTTGCAGAACAAATTGTAATAATAGCTAATTGTTATATTGTAAGCCTGAAACATCAACAGCTCTTGATAAGATCATTAGAAAACAATGTTGGAGAAGCCTCTACGCTGTTTTATTCCACTTATATGATACCGGTATATTACTACCTTACATTAGGTGATGAAATGATAGCTTATACTCAAACATATATTGTAGTTTCTTAATAATTTTTAGATGAATTAATTAAAAAGAACCAATATGAGGAGACCGAGTAGGTCTCTTTTTTCATGGAGTTGATATGAAGGGTGAAAGTTTGAAAGTCAGTTTACAAGCTAAAATTATACCTAACTATAAAACTTTAAAATACTCTTTTTAAAGAAACCAATATATTATATAATATTTACAATAATATGGTAAATGAAATGGGGAACAATGTTATGAATTTAGAAAAGAAAATCAGTGGTAATGTTGCTGTTTTTTCCATTTCTTTTAGGCGGGTGTATCGCATTCATTCTTAATATACCAGTTACCTATTTATCAGAAAAGTTGTTAAGGTTTAAAGATAATCATATAAGTAAATTTCTCAAAAAACACAACAGAGGAATCAGTATAGCAGCTTCATGTCTTATTATTGCAGGTGCCATGGCGTTAGTTATCTCAATAATTATACCTAATGTTATAGAGACAGCTAAAGTGATACCAAATGCTTTTGATGCTTCCTCCACAGCATTTCAAAGATGGATTGACAGCAATACCTGGCTGTCAAATAATGTGATGAACCTGGTTGATTATATGGGATTAGACTGGAATAATATTTTCAATAACGCAAAATCCATGGCTCTTAATTGGGGAAGTTCAGTCTTGTTGTCCTCATTAGTGGCAGCTACCGGCTTTGCCAGTGCTACAATAGAATTTATACTAGCCTTTATATTTTCCATATACATATTAATGCAGACGGAGAAACTTGGCACTCAGGTAAAGAAGATATTATATGCATTTATAAAAAAGGAAAAAGCAGATTCAATTCTGGAGGTATTAACCCTGACAAGTGAAACTTTTTCAAATTTTATAACTGGCCAATGCACTGTAGCTGCAATTTTAGGAGTAATTTATTGTGTTATAATGACGATTTTAAATCTTCCATATGCTCTTGTCATCAGTATATTGCTTGCCCTCTTTTCAATTATACCTGTTTTAGGTTCAATTATAGGATTCAGTTTAGGGGTGTTCCTGATTCTGATGGTTTCACCAATAAAAGCAGGAGTTTTTGTTCTTGTTTTTATAGCGATTAAACAGTTGGAGGATAATTTTATTTATCCTAATATTGTTGGCAATTCTATTGGACTCCCATCAATCTGGGTGCTTGTTGCAATAACTATAGGCGGCAAGATTTTTGGAGTTGCGGGGATGATTACATTTATTCCTTTGTTTTCAGTTGCATATGTTTTATTTCGCAGAGAAGTATATATGAGACTGGCGAAAAAGAGTATGAAAATAGAGTAGTACTTGATTTGGCTGATGATAGACTGAGAGATCGGTTGCTTATCAGTCCTTTTTATTTTGATTCTGTATCTTATAATTTCCTATGGAGTAAACAATGCTGCGGTGAATGATATTGGCGGTGGTAGTGGATTTTAATGTGACCAAGCTATTTAATTTAGTAATAAATTTTACCGGAAACGGAGTAAATATACTTATATATGATTTGATTCTGGTGTTGCTTGGAGTGGTGCTGTTATTCAGATTTGTATACAAGAGAATATTAACTGTTTATTAAAATATTGTTTTAAATTAAAGGAACCTTCAAATTCGCAGGGTTCCTTTAATAATTTCATGAGCAGCAGCATGTTTATATACATATATATCCATATTGTATATAATTGAATTATATTGGAATTTTATGTTGGCTAATTTGCATAAGGTTGACTATAAATATTGGATGGAATAACTTTGTAACATATGGCGAATTAATGTATTAACCTAATTATAAATTATTTGAGAGAGGTATTTATGTATGAGTTTAAAATTGGATAGATCGGGTAGGAGCGAATTACACTATGCATCAAATGAGGGAGACTTTGATAAGGTAAAAAGTCTAATTGAAAATGGGGCGGATGTGAATCTTAAAGACAAAGAAGGATGGACACCTCTTCATTTTGCAGCACAATCACAAAATGCATCCATAGCTTTGCTGTTAATAGAGGCAGGGGCAGAAATTGATGCATGCAATTTACATGGGAATACACCATTGTCTAATGCAGTGTTTAACTATACTATTGATGGAAGTGTAATTGAACTATTAAGAAAGCATGGGGCTAACCCTTACAAATCAAATAACTATGGACAGACACCTGTTGGTTTGGCAAGACTGATTGCAAACTACGATGTTGCAAAGTTTTTTAAAGATCTACCATTATAATTCGCAGATGAATATCACCTTATTATTATAAATTAAATAATATAACTTACATGGAGAATAAACCAATGGATATAGATAGTTTAGTTTCAGAATGTATTCATAGTGCTATTAATTATGGAATATCTGCTTATGAAGTTATTACTGATTCAAAAAGAACAAATAAACTTTATAAAATTAATTTCAATAACTTTAAAAGGCTTAAATCACAAGGGGATAAAGGCATAGAAAAACTTTCTTACTTATTAAAATATAATAATGATTATGTTCGTTATAGTGCGGCAGTTCATTTGCTTACAATTAAAGAAAATGAGGCTAAAACAGTATTGTATGAATTATCTATTTGTTCGGGTATATTTGGGTTTTCTGCTGAAATGTTATTAAAAGAATGGAACAATGGTAATTTAAGAGAATATTTGGTTGAATAATATTTAGAATTGGCATTTTTCTGAAAGTTTTCATCTATCACAATTCTAAGATATTTGAATATTAGTAATAAATTATACAACAATCATAAAATATTGTGCGTTAAGTATTAAACTATTAATTGAGGTAGAAATTTATGAAAAAGAAAACCAGAGATTTAAAAAAACACTATAGAAACATTGAAAAAGAATTAAGAGATTTCGATATAGATTTATCTGAAGATTCTTGGTATAGAATGTGGCACATTCATTTGGATTGGGATGGAGTAACTTCTATAAGCAATAAACACAGGAAAATTCATATTGCTTATTATCTGAAGATTTTTGAAAAAATTGATTTACAAACAAAAGGGAACATAAGGAATTTTCAAACGTGGATATATATCGATGGAGATGATGGAACTTGTGATGCAATTTACTTTCATACAGAAAATCCTGAAGGTGATTTCCCCTTTTGGTTAGATAACATTGAATGGAATATAGAAATCCCCCCAATGCTCTTGGACTTGTTAGATTTATCAAAGTTTAATGTTGGCAAAATAAGAAGTGCGAAAGAAAATGTATACTCCTATATCATCCAAAAGAAAGGTTTGGGATTAAATATAAACAAACAATAGATAAATATTTGACTCGGAATCTTCTAATTAAGCGAATCAGTGAAATCGGAGGTAGTTAAGTGGATAATAAAGCGAAAAAAATATTGTTAAATACATATTGGGGTAACGGTGGATGGAAAAATGGTATGATTTCTGATAGAAGCACGAAAAGGATTGAAAGAATATGTAGCAATTAATCCTGCAGATAGTGGTGCATGGAGATTATTGTCCCAGGCAGAGGAAACATTGATGAATTATCCAGAAGCTTTAAGTTCTTTACAAAAATTTATTGAACTTGGAGGTAAGGACAAAAGGGACTTGAAAAAGTTAGCTTTACTTAAAGAAAACCTCGCATCGTGGAAGGCATTAGATTTAACACCTGAAGAAATAAAATCTATAGGTGATTATATTGATGAAAAATTAAAAGAGCATGGATGTAATCATACATTATCGCATACTAAAGAATGGTTAGATTGTAATATGCCTAAAAGCAAAAAGGCAAAAATAATAAAAGCTATTCAAGGAAAAGGAGGCTTTTGTGATTGTGAAGTATTAGCTAATGTTGTTGAAGACTAAACAATGGGTAATTCTTCTTAGCCAGATGATAATGGGATATAATTAATTTAAAACATAAAAGCAAGAGATTATTATGGTTGTAGTGAAAGAAATTGCGCTTGAAGAATTACGAAATTTAAACGGAGAAAATATTGTACTTTATAAATGATGAATTGATAGTCATAGGTAGGTGACGTAACTAATGACGGATGAAATAAACTGGTTGGAGCCTTGGGGTTCACTTTGTACTGTACCGGATTACTTTGAAAAAGAACTTTATAACGAAGTTGGAATATTACATGTTTTGTATGGGAAAACAGTTACAGCAATAGGAAAAAGGTATGATTGTGATGATGTTTTGTTTCGAGTCTATGATTCAAAGTTTAGATATGAAGTTGTTCACTTAACATACTCCAAGTCAAAAATTAATAAAATAAATCTTAAATATCCGAAAACAAAATTATATGAATGTTTGGATGATTGGATTAATAAATGTATGATTCCAGACCATTCAGAATATATGATTGACTCTTGTTAGGCAACGAAACTTATTATATCAAATAAAGACAAGCATTGAGGAAAGATTACAAGATTATATTAATGACTATTCAAATAGACCAAAAGAGGACTGCACCTGTAAATATCAGATAAAACTCTATATAGCGGTATTTAGTTCATATAATTAAATGGCGCATTCTTAACAAATAACAGGGGGAAATATTATGAACGACAATTTTACTAAATTTATATTGGTAGGAATATTGCTATGTTTAATAATTATTGCATATAAGCCTACAAATGATAAAGTTTTCACATCTAATCCCAATATTAATGTTAATACAGGAGAACAGGTTATACAACTTGCACCTAATAGAATTGCTGTTATTGATAATAAAAGCAATTCTGGTATGGGCGGAACTGTATTAGTTTTTGATTACGATAGTACTACTAAAAAGTTTAACTATGTTGCTTCTATGAATTATGCGGATTATTTTAGAAACCCATCCAAATATGGAGTGCCTACAAATTAAATTATTAAAACACATTTTTAGGAAAACATGATAGATACATTTTGGAGGAAATATGATCATACGGAATTATCAGTTGAGGAGACCGATAACTTAAGAAGACAATTAGGTCAAAGACTTATTTCTACAATGGAAAAGTGGCACCCATATTGGTATCCTCTTTTTCCTGTATATAAAAATGTTCCAGTAATAGCATTTGACAGCGACTTTGTGGCAATAACTGAAAACATTAATAAAATAAGGAATATATTTATTCAACATAGCTTTTCATTTGCAATACAGATACGGGAATTTGAAAATGCAAGAATAATAGATGGATTTACAGATAAGGAATATTTATTGGAAGAGGATGAAGATTCAGTAATACTACCTTATATGTCTGAATGCTTTTGGTATGATAACAATAAAGACTGGATAATGTATGTCTCGCACGAAGGTACGGTTGCGTTTGAGGGCGAGTGGTTAGTAAATGACATTAAAGAACAACTTGAAAATTATTCAGAATTTGAGATTAAGAACTTTATGTGAGAGTGAAAAGTAATCTGATGTTAATTTACATTATTCATCTATAATAATTTCACGATGCATGAATATTGGTAATTTTTGAGAAATAGATTAAACAAATCCAAATTTAGTGTTTTGGAGGTGAAAAATCGCGGAAATTTATTTTATTTCTATAAGTGATAATGGGAAGTACTTTATTGCAGCAGAGTATAAACATATTTTACATATATTTGAAACGAAGAATCTTACCTGCGTAAATATCATCAATACCATCTTTGACAGTTTTGATGACCAAGTTATAACAAATGACGGTGAAATATGCATAGTAAGCGCATACCATGTTAGTGGAGTGGCTGCGTATTATTGCAAAACTGGTGAAGTTTTATGGCAAAGGAAAGATTTGAAAAAGGTAAGAAGGATGAGTTTTAATATTGATAACACTGTTTTGTTTATTAGTTTTGATGACAAACCGATGCAAGTAATTGATGTCAGAACTGGTGAAACAATTGAAAAATTAAGAGGTGTAAGACGTAAGGTAGTAAGTCACTACAATGACGTATATATGATTGAGAGAATAAATTATGAAATTTATAAAAATGACAATAAAAGAATCGGATATATCAGGATGGAAAGTTTTGCTGCTTTAGATATAGTTTGGGGAGAAAATATATTGTTTATTTCTGAAGTTGGTGGGTCAATTAGAGCTATATCATTAGATAGCACAAAAGAGTTGTGGAGATATACACCAAGTGCTGGAAGCCATTTTCTTAATCTAGGTTACAATTCAGATTTAAATTACTTATATGGAATTTGTTTTCCATATAAAGAAACCGGCACAAAAATACTTTATTGCTTTGATTCTGCAACAGGAGATATTATAAATAGTATTGCAATAAAAGAGCTTGGATATGATAGTAAGCTTAGCAAAGAAGGAAATAAACTTATTACAAGCAGTGGTTATGTATATGATTTAAATGGTGTTGAAATTATAAAAAATGTCTTAAAAATTGAATTTTAAGAATTTTGTTGAGACAGAGTTATAGTATATGGCCAAGTAATAACAGAGTATTCTTTGAAGGGGTGAAATGGTGAGAAGTGCAATTTTAGAAAAAGGCGAACACTACTATACACACATGGCTAAGGTCTTTAATGCAATAGAAAATGAACAGTTAAAGTATAACTGGCTTATAACTGATTGTGAATGTTATCCTGGAGATAAATCCATTAACGAAATGTTTTCAAAGGAATACATTTGGATTTCAGGTGAACAACTTTCAGAAATAATTAGCAAGGAAGATTTTCAATTTGTTTGGGGTGTTTTTTCAGGGTTTTCACCAGAGGTAACTATTGAAGAGGTATTAAGATATGATTTACCCTTTGCAGATGGGTATACAGGCTTCTGGGTGAATAATGCAGGCATTCAGCATCCTTTAGCAGAAGTTGAAATTGTTGCATGGGATAGTTCCCTTACTTTATTAATTAGTAAGGATGATAAATTGGTTGAAAAATTTCGTAGTAAATTTCCCCTATCAGAAGATTTATCAGCCTTAAATACAAGAAATAATAGAGAAGATTAGTTCGTATCATTATTAATAGGCGTATTTGTAATATCTCGAGAATGTAAATTCATTTTAGTATAAAGGTTTCTGAAGGCGATAGTGATGATAGAAGAATTTAATGTTGAAAAATGGGTTTGGACTACTAATGATTTTGAGAAAATGGGTTGGCATGATTGTAAAATTCATGCTATGGCATTTGACGAGCTTAACTTCAAAATTCTGTTTGATATTGACTATATTTTCAAATGGGTAGAGCCTGGAGAAGATGAACGTTATCACTTCTGGATCTCACCAGCTACTTTAATTTTTGAAAATGTGCATGATTTAATCATTGATTTATCTTATAACCTGGCAACTATTATTGAAAGTTTAGATAGAGGAAATCCCATCAAACCTCCTAACAGTGAGTTTATAAATAAAGAAATCGAATGGGAATGGATAATTGAAACTACAAATGGTCAAATTAGCTTCAAATCCATTGGATATGTACAACAAATTAGAAAGAAACCAGTATTCCAGTATTCCCAAGAAATTGATTTCCAAGATCGCGGAGGCTATTCATTTAAAATTGATTGCGTTTAATAATTCTAGTCGCAATCTTCCTAAGTTGCGAATTTATCATGATCTGACCTGTCACAGCCGAATGATACAAGCTTAATTTGAAATTAAGGAGGATTTATTATGAAAAAATATTTGATTATTTCTATAACAGGCATACTTCTCATTTTAATTATTGCATTTTCATATATCTATAAGAAAAATGCGCTGCCCAAAACTCCACCTGATATTAGTGTTGTTTATAATCAGGACAAGATTGAAGCAGTAAAAGGCTTTTATAATTGGTTCGATGCAAAAGAAGGCGGCAATAGTTCACTTCCGGACATACCCGAGAATCTGGTTAAAAACCTGAAAGATGAATCTGTGAAAAAAGGTGAGAGTATAAGTTTTTCTTTTGATACAACATTGAAACAACCTGGCAAAGTAACGGTAAACTTAGTTGTGCCAAATCTGAGCAGCAGGGAGAAATTTGGCTTATCAGGGCAGAAATGCAATGGGAGCTCATTTATTGTACCGAATGAAATCGGTGAGCAAATATTCATAATTACCGCTTTTTGGGATGAAACCCATACAGTTGATTATGTTTTTAAAGTAACTATTTAATAATTAATAGTTAACTATTCTTAAATGTTGCACTTAACCTTAAGCTGATAGTTTTATATTAACATTTTAATTTATCATTATGATTCTAAAAGATTGAAACTTGACTATAATAACAATATAATATTAAATATAAATAATTTAAATATGCTATAATTAATATATAGATATTAATTAGGGGAGGTGTGTAGAATGGCGACATCATCTTTTAATAAAGATTTTACGTTAGATAGTAAGAAAGCTGTTGAATCATTCGCAAAAATTATATCTAATCCAACTAAAAGCGTTAAATTAGATAGGAATCTTACATCACCTGCAAGAGAGAGGCAAGGTGAACAAAAATTAAAACAAATGTTATCTCGTTAAAGAAATTAATAGAAATGAGTGATGAGCTGAAGGCTCAAGAGCTTATTTCTATTTTTGTGTGCGAAAGAGACTATGATATAGAAAATTTTATAAAAGATAAAGCAATTTTATTTGAAAAATTGGGAAAGAGCAGAACTTTTATTATTTTTGATGAAGAAAATGAAGACTTTCAGGTTTTGGGTTACTATACTCTGGCTTTGCAAGTTTTAAAGGTTCCGGATGAGTTATCAAATCGAAAAATTAAAAACTTTGATGGATTCAATGCAAAGATCAATGGAGAGAAGATAACTGAGTTTCCTACAATTCTAATTGGTCAATTTGGGAAAAATGATTTACATAAGGGAAAACTTACTGGATTTGAACTTATGCAGTATTGTCTTAATACACTCTTTGATGGGCAAAGCAGATTAGGTGGACGGATAGTAATGCTCGAATGTAGGGATGTAGAATATCTTACTAATTTTTATAGACAGTTTGGGTTTATAAAGCTTGAAAAAGATTATAAAGAAAATGAATTGCTTCAATTTATAAAAATACTGCAGGAAGATGAACTAATTGAAAAGAACCAAGATGAGGTGACCGAGTAGGTCTCTTTTCTTTTGGGGAATTTTACGCCATTGAGATTTACTGGGATTTTTTTAATATTTCATATTTATTGTTCAGATATTATAATTAATATATAAATTATTACATTATAGAAAGGATAAAAATGAATTATTTAGCTCACATATATCTTGCAGACAATAATGATAAAAGTATGCTTGGCAATTTTCTTGGTGATTTTGTAAATAAAGCTTTGGAAAATGAATTTGAATATGATATAAGAAGTGGTATTTATATGCATAGGAAACTTGACAGTTTTACTGACTCAAATCCATTTGTGCTGGAAAGTAAAAAAAGAATTTCAAAGGAGAACAGACGCTTTGCAGGTGTATTGGTTGATTTGTTCTATGATCACTTTTTAGCTAAAAACTGGTCTGAATATTCCTCTATACCATTAGAAGAATATGCTGATAATTTTTATGGAATACTTAAAAGACATTCCAGCAGTTTACCTGATAAATTATTAAGAAGAATGCCTGTAATGATAGAGGAGAACTGGCTGCTTTCATACAAGGATATCTCCGGCATTGAAAAAGCCCTAGAAAGAATTGCCCGGAAATTTTCCGAATCAAGCCGTCCTCTGGTGGATCCGGTGGATGAACTCATGAGAAATTATAAAAGTCTGCAAAATGATTTCCAAAGCTTTTTCCCATGTGCAATAGAGTGTGCTGATAAACTCAAAGGTTAACGGGATGAAATTACGTATTGATATATATTACTAAAGAAGAGTTGTTTTAAAAGGAGAATGAAAGAATGAAAGATTATTTAGTAAAAGCAATGGCCTATGACGGTCAGGTTCGTGCATATGCCGCAATGACCACAGAAACGGTAGGAGAGGCTCAAAGGAGACATTATACATGGCCAACTGCATCTGCAGCCCTTGGACGTTCCATGACAGCAGCTTTAATGTTAGGTTCCATGCTTAAAGGAGAAGAAAAGCTGAGTGTAAAAATTGACGGTAACGGACCAATCGGTCTTATTCTGGTGGATAGTAATGCAAAAGGTGAAGTGAGGGGATATGTTACAAATCCTCAAACCCATTTTGACCTTAATGAATATGGAAAACTGGATGTGAGAAGGGCTGTTGGAACAGACGGCATGCTGTCCGTGGTAAAAGACCTGGGACTTCGTGATTATTATACAGGCCAGGTACCTATCATATCCGGCGAGCTGGGTGAAGATTTCAATTATTATCTGGTAACATCGGAACAGATCCCTTCATCTGTAGGAGTAGGCGTTTTAGTAAATACCGACAACACCATTCTTGCTTCCGGAGGCTTTATAATACAGGTTATGCCGGGATGTGAAGAAGAAGTTATCACGGATATTGAAAATCGCCTTACGAGCATACCTCCTATTTCAATGCTTATTCAGAGAGGCTTGACGCCTGAAGAAATTCTCTCTGAGGCACTTGGAGAAGGAAATGTAAAATTCCTTGAAACCATGCCGGTAAAGTTTAAATGCAACTGCTCAAGGGAGAGGGTATCCAATTTACTTTGCAGTCTGGGAAAAGAAGAGATTAAGGATATGATAGAAACAGACGGGCATGCAGAGGCGCAATGCCATTTTTGCAATGAGAAGTATAACTTTACACTGGAAGATTTAGAAGAAATAGAAGAATCAGCTATATAAATGAATGAAGCAGTAGAATTAAATGAAAAATTATGACACCATATATTATGCTTTAAAAAAGTAAAAGGGCAGTTGGAAAGTAATTTTGTTTCCAACTGCCCTTTGAAATATATAATATACATAGCTTTTATGCTATGGGACTCTGACTGAGCTTTTAGAAGATCATCTACATAAGTGAAAATTCCGGAAACCTATATATTGGACCTGTAGGGTATAATTGGTATATAATATTGTTGTAAACAAGAAATAAGCAGAAAGATAACATAAGGAGGATAAATAATTGTTTAGAGATGTATTAAAAAAGATACCAGGTTTTAGGACGGGAACTAAGTGGAAGATGATTGTAGCTATTTTAGTGTATTTGTTTATGTTTATTATGATGATAGTTCCTGATACAGCAACAGCATATGATAGATTTTTAAATATTATAATGTGTATGTTGCTTTTTGGTGTTCCGATTATATTGCTTACTAATGCAGGAAATATAAGGGACAAACTACCAGCTTTTAATAAGAGGTCGTTGAAATTTAATATTTTAGGCGGGTTTCTTGCAGCAGTAATCATTATTACAGGTATTGGGATAACTAATGGATTGAAGTCGCCGGAACAAATAAGATTAGAAAGTGTTGCGACTCAGCAAAGAACGATAAAAAAGACAGTATCAGATCTGGATTCCAGAATAGAAAAGCTGGGAGATCTAAAGGAGCTTAGCTTAGAAAAAGCATCTGACGTAAAGGCAATAAGAAGTTCATATGAAGCTCTGACATCAGAAGAAAAAGAACTTGTGACTAGGTTTGCAGGTTTGGAAGCAGCTGAAAAAAGAATAGCAGATCTTGAATCAGCAGCAGACTTAGATAATAAAATAACAGTGCTGGGAGATGTTAGTGCTCTAACTATTGAAAAAGAAGTTCATGTAAAAGCGTTAAGAACTGCATATGAAACGTTAACTCCAGAACAAAAAACACTTGTAACTAAACTTGATATATTAGAATCAGCTGAGAGTAAAATAGCAGATATTCAAGCACAAAGAAAAGCAGCAGCAGATGTAGATAGCAAGATAACGGCTTTGGGAGATGTAAACAATCTTACATTAAGCAATGCAACAAGTGTATCTGATGCAAGAAAAGCTTATGAATCATTGACATCGGAGGGACAAGCACTTGTTACCAAGCTTACAGTATTGGAATCAGCGGAGAAAAAGATAACTGACCTTCAAACAGCGGAAAAATTGGCAGCCGAGAAAGCAGCTGCTGAAAAAGCTGCATCAGCATCAAGCAGTTCATCAGGCAGTGCATCAACTACAGTGACTAGTCCAACTCCTGCAAGAAGTCCAAGCAATTCTTATACAGTGTACATAACAAAAACAGGTGAAAAATATCATAGGGATGGATGCAGATATTTGAGCAGAAGCCAAATATCAATATCAAAAGCTGATGCTATAAGCAGTGGATATACTCCTTGCAGTGTTTGTAATCCATAATATATACTTTAAATATTCAATACATATAAATTATAGTTCTACTAAAGACATACCAATACTCAAAAAAAGTAATGGTGTGTCTTTTATTATAGCTTATGAAAAACACGAAGCTATATCAGAATAATAATTAAAAACGGCTTTTCAAAATAAATCCTTAGATAGTTATTATTTACTAAAATAAATGATATAATCAAGATAATTAAGGAAATGACATTTATTTATAATGCAGGGAAGTGAACAATGATGAAAGATCTAAAAAAGGAAATCCTAAAATTCAGAGACGATCGCAACTGGAAGCAATTCCATACCCCGGAGAATCTTTCAAAATCAATCTCCATTGAAGCAGCAGAGCTCTTAGAGCACTTTCAATGGAATTCTGATTTTGATAAAGAAAAAGTATGCGAAGAACTTGCGGATGTAGCTATATATGCAATGCTGATGGCAGATTCCTTAGAAGTTGAATTAGAAGACATTATTAAATCCAAGTTAAAGAAAAATGGTGAAAAATATCCTATAGAAAAATCCAAAGGAAACAGCAGAAAATATACAGAACTTTAGAAGGGACAAGGAAACATGATTATTTATCAAGCCAGCAAGAAAGAATTTATGGATCATGTAACCAATGATGAAATATCAATAAAGATATATAACGAATATCAAAAGAAGGTTGGAAAGACGAAGCAAAGTGAAATTCGTTCCTGGACAAATTCTATGGACTATATGTTCAAGGTTTTAAGCACACCGGAAATTCCTGATGAATGCGGTGTGGCAATAGAATACCGGATACCTGCCACATCTAAAAGAGTTGATTTCATTTTATCAGGATTGGATGAGAATGATAAAGGTAATGTGATTATTGTGGAGCTTAAGCAGTGGGATACAATCGAACCAGTAAATGAAGAGGATGGAATTGTTAAGACGGTCCTAAATAGTCATATTGTTAAAACTTCACATCCTTCATATCAGGCATGGTCATATTCAAGCCTTATCGAAGATTATAATGACAGTGTTGAAAAAGAGGATATAAAGCTTCATCCATGCGCTTATTTACATAATTATATTAAAGATGAAAACTATGACCCGATAGTGGGTGACTCCTACCACAGTTATGTTGAAAAGGCTCCTGTTTATACAAGAGGAGATGCAGTGAAATTAAGAAATTTCATTTGCAAATATATCAAGAAAGCAGATCATAAAGACATTCTTTATAAAATAGAAGGTGGCAAGATACGTCCCTCAAAGTCACTTCAGGATGTACTTCTTATGATGCTTGACGGAAGCGAAGAATTCATAATGATTGATGACCAGAAAGTGGTTTACGAAAGCATTATGAGAAGCATAAGGAATGTTGTGAAAAAAGATGACAAGCAGGTAATAATTGTAGAAGGTGGCCCAGGTACAGGGAAATCAGTGCTGGCAATAAATCTTCTTGTAAAGGCTACTGCCAGAGATCTGGTATGCCATTACGTAACTAAAAACTCGGCTCCAAGAAGTGTTTATGAAAAGAAACTCAAAGGGCGTTATACCCAGAAAGTTATTTCAAATCTTTTCAAAGGTTCAGGTGTTTACATTGATACGGAAGCGAATACCTTTGATGTCTTGATAGTAGATGAAGCTCACAGACTTAATGAAAAATCAGGTATATTCAAAAATCAAGGTGAAAATCAGATCAAGGAGATAATTAACGCAGCCAAAGTTTCAGTTTTCTTTTTGGATGAAAATCAGCGGGTAACAATACATGATATCGGAACAAGAAAAGATATTGAGAGATTTGCTTATGAAAATGGTGCTAAAGTAAGAACATTAAAATTGGAATCTCAATTCAGGTGCAATGGATCTGATGGATATTTAGCCTGGGTGGACGATGTTTTAGCCATAAGGGATACAGCCAATTTTGATGGCTTTGAATTTGACTATGATTTTAGAGTCTTAGACAATCCTAATGAGATTTTCAAGCTTATTAAAGAAAAGAATGCAGTAAACAATAAATCCAGAATGGTTGCAGGCTATTGCTGGGAGTGGATTACCAAGAATAATTTCTATGATGATAAATATGATGTTGAGATTAAAGACAAAGACTTCAGAATGAAATGGAATTTCAGCAACAGTTCCACATGGGCAATAGACGAATCATCCGTAAATGAGCTTGGATGCATTCACACTTGCCAAGGGCTGGAATTTGATTATGTTGGTGTAATAATCGGTGAAGACATCAGATATGAAAATGGATGCGTAGTTACTGACTTTTTCAAACGTGCAAAGACTGACAAGTCCCTCAGCGGTATTAAAAAGATGTACAAGCAGCATAATGAAAAAGCTTTGAAAATAGCTGATGAAATAATAAAAAATACCTATAGAACTTTGATGACAAGAGGTGTAAAGGGTTGTTACGTATATTGTGTGGACCCTGGACTTCAGCAGTATTTTAAAGAAAGATTGAATATGTTCAGCAAGAATATTGAGGTTAAGGATATTGTAAGTGGAGCTGTAGTTAAAGTTTAATCTTCAACATAACTTTTTTATTGATTGAAAAGAGGTAGATAAAACATGAACAAAGGAGCTTTTTCATCAGTTGCAGCAAATTCAGATAATGAAAATTGGAATACCCTCATCAGAAGAGAATATGATTTGTATTCCAGGGAAGATGAAATCCGCAGTGATTTTGCCAGAGATTATACAAGAATACTGCATTCACTTGCCTACAGAAGGCTTAAGCATAAAACGCAGGTGTTTTTTAACATTGAAAATGATCATATATGTACCAGAATGGAGCATGTTTCTCATGTGGAATCAGTCAGCAATACAATTGCCAGTTATCTTGGATTAAATGTTGAATTGACAAAAGCAATTGCCATAGGACATGATCTGGGTCATGCACCCTTTGGTCATCAGGGGGAACAAATTATCAAGGAACTCACTGAAGAGCATCTGAAGAAAAAATTTTGGCATGAGCAGAATGGTTTACGATTTGTTGATAAAGTTGAATTGCTGGAAGATAACTATAACATTTATCGAAACCTGGATCTTACTTATGCAGTGAGAGATGGAATTATTTCACATTGCGGAGAAGTTGATGAAAATGGGATAAAGCCAAGAAAAGAACTGATTAACCTGTCTGAGTTTCGAAATGCTGGCCAATACCAGCCTTCAACATGGGAAGGTTGTGTAGTTAAGATTGCTGACAAGGTTGCATATCTAGGAAGAGACATAGAAGATGCTATTCGGTTAAATTTCCTACCAAAAGAAAATATGGAGTTCTTAAAGCAGATGGCTAAAGAAAATGATGAAAATGCAATTAATACAACTGTTATTATGCACAATATGATTATTGACATTTGTAATAATAGCACTCCTGACAAAGGGATATATTTAAGTAAAAAATACCTGAAACAAATTAATGAAATTAAAAATTTCAACTATGAGCATATTTATCTTAACAAAAGACTTAATCCATTTAAAAATTATGCAAGATTAGTTATTTTAGAAATATTTACTGCTCTTCTTGAAGAATATAAAGGTGAGGAAACACTATGCAAACTTGACAGACAAAAAGAACACTATCCTGAATTGATGGGAGCCTTTTCGAAATGGCTTGCCAGATATTGTACAATTGATTGGAATCAGGAAATATCTCAGAACAGTAAAAATGATAAAATTTATGGGAACTTAGAAACAAAGGAAATATATATTCAGGCAATAATTGATTATATTTCTGGCATGACAGATAGTTATGCAATAAAAGTATTTAATGAATTACTTGCGTATTAATAAGTTAATTAAATCAAGAGGATGGAAGATATCAAGGATATGGAGCTATAACTGGTGGTCAAATCCTGAAGGGGAAATTGATAAGATATGCAGCACATTGTTGGGAGAAAATGCGTAATGTTCTTATGTACACTGAGGAATAGATATGACTGAGAGCCATGGATTTTATTTTCTAAAGTAAAATTGGTCTGTAAGATTCAAAGATAAAACAAGGATAAACATCAGGGTTAAGCTCTGGTGTTTTTTTATGTACATCACTTTCCCGGGTACACTTATATACATATTATGATATTTGTTACACACAATAGTATTGAAAGGTGGTATGACAATGAAGAAATTTGCTGTATTATTATCAATTTTTTTATGGTTATCCTTTAATGTAATAGGTTTAGCACCTGCTATGGCAGCTGAGCCTATATATGCTAATACCTTTAAGGAAGGTGTTTATAAATTATCTGATTTCGCTGTTTCAACAGACCAGATGTATACTGCTAAAAACACTTCTGCATCGGAAAATGCTTATCTGCTGCTTTTTGATGAGAACCAAATTTTAATACAAAGCATACGACTGGCACCTAGTTCAATTATGTACAATTTACTGCCCCTCAAGCCTGAATATCGAATTGTGATAATTGGCGGCGGAGATGTAAATATTATTCCACAGAAACAGTGATTAGACACAATAAAACTGAAAGTGGGTTTCATTATGAAGAAATTTACTATCATATTCTTGGTTTTTTTATGTTTATCCTTTAATACAATCGGATTAATGCCGGCAGCTTTAATGAGAAAAAATGTTTTTACGGAAGGTATTTATAAAACAGCTGATTTTATTTCTTCAACATCCAATCTTTATAGCGTTAGAAATACTTCTGATAAACATTATGTTTACATACTCATTTTTGATCAGAAACAAGTTATACTGCAATCTATACTGCTGGCACCAGGGTCACTTAAATTCAATTTAGTGCCTTTAAAGCCAGAGTACAAAGTTGTCGTAGTTGGTGACGGAGAAGTATATATCGCTCCGGAGGTTCCTCGGCGTTGAAATATGAATTATTTGGCTTCATACTGCCCCTCAGAGTTATATTAAACTTTACCATTTTAAGTTATAATATTCTTAGGTGGTGAAGTAATATGTGCGGAAGGTATACTTTATCTTTAGATAAGGAAATCAGTGAACTCAAACATATTTTTGAACAAGTGAAGTATGATGCTCAGTACAGAAAAATGAAGACTGGAGAGATTTTTCCCACAAATGTTGTTCCTGTGTTGATTCCTGAAACGAAGGAGCCTGGTGCTCATCTTTTTACCTGGGGGTTCCCCTCCTTTCATGGCAAGAATGTCATTATAAATGCCCGTTCTGAATCAGTTCATGAAAAGCGTATGTTTAAATCCTCTTTGGAAAAGAGAAGATGCGTCATTCCATCAACAGGTTTTTACGAGTGGGACAGTGAAAAGAAAAAATTTCTGTTCAACTTGCCGGACTCATCTCTGCTTTACATGGCGGGTATTTACAACCAGTTTGAAGGTGAAAATCGGTTTGTAATTCTCACTACAGCTGCAAACAGCTCTGTTTCTGATGTTCATGAGAGAATGCCTGTGGTATTGCCTGAAGATAAAATTGAAAACTGGCTTTTTGAGTATAGTGCTGTTGATTACATTCTATTCAGTGATCATCCTGGTTTAGTAAAGGAGATTTCCTGAATAATCCTGCACGTTGATACGTTTAAGGCTCCTCAAGCCTTCCTGATTTTAAGATTAGCCTTGTTTATCCTGATATATTGGAACCCCATACATTATTTTTCTTAAGGAAGGTCTGGCATTTTAACTGGTTAAGTTCCTTTTGCAATTCTGAATTTTTCAGCATTAACTTTTTATTTTATACTTATATGAATAAAGTGCAGTTCCATGGTTTGGAAATGCACTTTATCTGCTATTGTTGTCAGGATTATTACAATGAAATGTTTTTATCTTACGTAAATTTAAAGACCAGTTGGTTTATTACTTATATATTCATAAAGTTTTATAACCTTTTCAATATTTTTTGAATATCTTTTTTTAAGAATATATACAGAGACGGAATTGCAAATAATGCCATAAACAAAGCTTCGAAGGGCTCTTCGCCAAGCTCGGCAAGACCTAAAATGCCTTCCGCAAACATTTCAGCGCCCAGATATATAAGCAGTAACCCCAGTACTTTAAAAATTAATTTCAGATTTAGCTTAATACTGGACTTAAATATTATATATGTGATTATAACAGCTAAGATAATACCTAAAGCAGTTCCTGCAGCAATGCCAGAGGCGTTTTCACTTATTTTTGTTAAAGTGAATATACAAAGCTCCATTCCTTCACGGAACACAGAAAGGAAACTTAACAAGAAAAGTCCGGCAGCATTTGTATTGCTTCCTGCCTTGTTTTTAATATCTGCTGAAATATTCTTTGACTGAGTACCAATCCATACTATAAAATACATAATAAGTCCGGCAGCAGCAAGCTTCATTACATTTTCGAATGTTTCTTTCCCTTTTTCACCTAGTTCTGAAGCTTCCCTGAATCCAATGAATCCGCCGATTAAGCTTATTGCCACACCTGATAAGGCACCATAATATACAAACTTTGTCAGGTCCTTACGACCGATATTTAACAAGTAAGCTAATATAACTCCGACTACCAACGCACCCTCCAGACCTTCCCTGAATGATAAAAATAAACTTGAAACCATAAAATACCTCCTGTAAATATCTTGAATCATAACCAGTATCGATTATTTTTAATAAAATATTTCGTTTGTAGCAACTAAAGAAAATGATAATCATTATCATTAGATGTGAGATTATTATACAATGCAAGCTAGACTAAGTCAATAGGTATACTAATATTTACAACAAGTTGTTCTTCCACTGTTAACATGGATTTACTGGATAACAGTTAACATTCGATTATCAGAAATACTCCAATTGCAGGATACAGGTAAATTAGGGTAAAATAAAAATGTGGAAAGGAGGATATTATGAAATTTGAGTGGAAAAATCAGGAAAAAAAATTTGTATTTACCTAAGGAGAAGCCGGAATTAATAACAGTTCCGCAGCAAAAGTTTTTTATGATAAGCGGAAAGGGAAATCCAAATGATGAAGAATTCTCTGAAAAAATAGGTGTTTTGTATTCTTTAGCCTATGCTGTCAGGATGATGCCAAAACAGGGCTATACTCCGGAGGGTTATTATGAGTACACTGTATATCCCCTTGAGGGTTTATGGGACTTGACGGAAGAAGGTAAAAAATCAGATACATTAAATAAAAATGAATTGATATATACTATAATGATCAGGCAGCCTGATTTTGTGACTCAGGAAGTAGTTAACAGAGCATTTGAAAATGTCAGAAAGAAAAAAGATAACCCTTACTTAGATGACGTGGCTTTTCAAACAATGGAAGGTGGATTGTGTGTTCAAATGATGCATATAGGCTCATATGACGATGAACCTCAAAGCTTTGATCAAATGAAAAAATTTATAAAAGAAAACAATCTTGAAATAACAACCTTAAGACATAGGGAAATTTATATTTCAGATGCAAGAAAAACTGAAAAATCTAAACTAAAAACAGTTTTAAGGTACAAGGTTTGTCCCAAATAATTAAAAATAAGTTAACTTTATAAGAAGATAAAAAGTCAATATTATTGGGATGAACGGGCTGATAAGAGCACTTGCAGGTTTGCATGTGCTTTTTTACTCTTTAGGAAGCTATATTAATAGACAAACTGTGGATAACTTAAGTATATATGATTTATATTTAGTTTGATTTCAACCCCTAAAGAGTAAAAAAGAGAATTTGTCGCCTGCTAGATTTTCCTCACATACGTTCGGAAAGGCAGATGCGAGAAAAAAATCGACGGCTCATAATCGCCTTGGCGATTTTTTTATATGTCGGAATAAATTTCACATAACTATTTTATGGAAAATAAAGGAATTGACAATCAGATATAGAATATTGTATGTGTTCTAGAAAGTTTAACTTACCTTGAATTTTTTCTGAACCTTTGTGTAGGTTGCTTTTTATATATAAATATAGGGAGAGGGTTATTGTGGAGGATAAAAGATTAAAGGCTTTAAAGAAAATGGCTGATGTCAGTGTAGGTGATCAGGGACCTGGTCTGGAGTTTTCCAGTGAGCTGAATATATTTATGGATGCTTTCTTTGGGAAAAAACGATTGATTATTATAAGAGCTGAAGGTAGAGAAGCTGATATAATAAAAGAATTAAGAGAGTATTGCCATGAAAAAAGTATAGAATTCTGCAGATTATATGGAAAGAATTTAACAGCCAATGATATTAAGGGGAAACCGGAAATAGATTATGTATATGACTACCCTGAGCCGTTTTTAAGGGAGAAACCTGCTTATATAAGTGACAGCAAACAGATGATAATAGTTGAAAATTTAGGAGAAGAAACAGATATTGGAGTCTTAAGAGCTTTTATATACATGGGAAGTCCGTGCAGTAACTCTGACGATAGTGAAAGCTTACCTGAAAATAAGCTCCCATATGGTTCTGCATTTGTTTTTATAGCGGGAAATGATTTTCCTTTGGGTAAGTTTGCATCTATAAGCTCTTTTTGGAATGATGCAGTTTCAGTGTTGGATTTAAGGGAATTTCAGGCTAAAGTCAGGGAACATTTAGAAACATATAAGAGGGATGTTCTGAACATTGAAGAAAGGGAAATATATTTTTACAAAGTCCTGGCACTTCAATACGAGTATATACTTCCAAAAGATAAGAAAAAGTTAAATATTATTGAAAAATACAGGGAGGATTTTTATTCCTCAGGCTTTCCAGAAGAGATAAAATTTCATAAGCATTTTCATCATCTGAATTCTTCTCAGGCCATGTGCATTAATTTTTTCTATCCATTAATAAAAGAAAAGTATCTGGAATTAATACTGGACATTCTCGGAATTGAAGGCAGGTTTAATTATGATTCTGAACATATTTGTTTTGAAAAAGAGTCAGAATCAGAAAAGAATTACGGAAGAAAGACTTATTTTGAATTTTATATTAAGTTGAATTCAGGAGTTAAAATATTTTTTGAAATAAAATATACTGAAAATGAATTCGGGAAAGCTAAGGATGATGATGAGCATAAAACTAAGTACCGTGATATATATATGCCTCTGCTTATGAACAATCCAGCCATAAATGACAAATTTAAAGAAGAATGCATGTTTTTGAATAACTATCAGATACTAAGGCATCTTGTTCAAATGGATAAAGACAGTTATGTTGTATTAATATACCCTGAAGAAAATAAAGGAATCAGAGAAGCAGCTTTATCTGCAAGAAAAGAAATTATAAAAACAGACTGGAAGAACCGATTTATTCTGTTTACCTGGGAAGATATTGTTAACCAGCTGATCTATAGATTAGATTCCAAGGAATTAATGAATTATTATATTAAGGATTTCAGTGATAAATATCTTAAATATTGATTTTACAGGGTTCCTTTACCGGAAATTAACTTATTCATAAGTTTTTGGTTGAGTTGGAACCCTATATGCATTTGTCTGGCTGGCTGTATCTCATATAACGCCGCAGTTTTTACCATTAATTATTGAAAATATACAAAAATTGGTTTATAATTATCAATAATGGCAATAATTTACAGCGGATGCAAAGGAGGTACACATTAAGCTTATGATTATATTTGAATTATTAAAAGAGTTTATTGAGGACAGAAATGTAATTTATAAAGAAGAACTGGATTTCACCGAAATATATTTTAATAAAAATCATATCTATGATGAAGAAGGCTATGACAAAGATGGTTATGACAGATATGGTTATGATAAAAATGGCTATGATAAAAATGGGTTTAATGAAAAAGGACTTCATCTGAATGGGACATACTTTGGTGATAAAGGTTTTAATAAAGATGGCTTTAATAGAGATGGATTTAATGATCTGGGGTACAATAAGTTTGGTTATAACAAAGATGGTTTAGATAAATATGGTTTAGATAAAGATGGTTATGATAAGGAAGGTTTCAGCTATTTAGGCTTTGACAGGGAAGGGTACAACAGAAATGGCTTTGATAAAGATGGTTATGATAAAAACGGCTACGACAGAAATGGTTATAATAAGGAAGGCTTTAACAAAGAAGGTCTGTATTTAAACGGATCATATTATAATGATGAAGGCTTTAACAAAGATGGACTGCATTTAAATGGCACATATTATAACAGGGAAGGCTTAGACAAAGAAGGATATAATCGCGGCGGATTTAATAAGAATGGATTTAACAGACAGGGATTTAACAGATTTGGCTATGATATTAAGGGATATGATATAAATGGTTATGATGAATCCGGTTACAATAAATATGGTTATGATACGGAAGGCTTCAATAAAGAAGGTTATGATGAAAATGGCTTTGACAGACGAGGTTATAACAAATCAGGTTATAATGCTTTAGGATTTAACAGAGATGGATATAATCAAAAAGGATATGATGTAAATGGCTATGATAGAAGCGGCTATTCAAAAAACGGGTACGATAAAGAAGGTTATGACAGAGACGGATATGATGAGCGCGGCTTTGACAAATACGGTATCGATAAGCAGGGATATAATGTTCGTGGTGAATACATTGAATATTGGGAAAAAAACATTATAGAGAGCACTCCTGTTACCCATAATACTAAAGTGGTGGGAATTTTTCAGAGATAAGCTGCTTTTTTCTTTCTCAACATTTCAGCGGATAAATTATAACAATAACGACAATAATATTCTTGTAATTATAAATTAGGCATAGGAGAAGATAAAATGAATAAATTTGATAAGGCTGTCAACAAAAAGACCAGTGAGTTAATAACTAAAAACTTAATTGGTCAGGAAGTGGGAGAAGAGGAATATAAGAAATTCAAGACCATTGCAAGAGCTATAATCAGAGAGGAATTAAGGGGAGTCAAGCCTAAGAAAAACAAGAAATCCTTATACAGTAAAACCTGGAAGGCAGCAGATAAATACGGCGACTTTCAAAAATAAATATATTGCAAATGTACCGGTTCAGGTGAATTTTACCTTGACCGGTTTTATATTTAGGCTGTGTTAGCTGTTAATATTGAGGCTTGAATAATGCCGAAAAAATTTTATAAAAAAACTTTTGAATTTTTGGACTTTTTCGTACTATAAGAAAATTACTTGAATCATACATAAACGAACCGTATAATTGAATTGGAATGTATAACAGAATTTGTTAATTGCGAGGAATGATGGTTAATATGAAGAGAATTGATAGAATTTATGCTTATCTTGAAGAAAGAACCAAAGAGCTGACCAGGGAAGACCTGCTTATGAACAAGGGCGTTATAGCTGGGGAAGTAGAAGAAAGTCTCAGCATCTTAAGAAACAATGTCAGCAAGGAATTAAACGAACTTTTAAGACTTGATATGATAGTTAAGATAAAAGGACGTCCCGTTAAGTTTTTGCACAAAGAGGTTCTGGAAGAGAAGCTTGATATGAAAATACCGGAGAAATCCCTGGAGCTTGACAGCATCGAGGATCTGGTAATGCCAAAACCTGTTGAAGAGGAGGATCCATTCAAGGCTTTGATTGGTGCGGATAAAAGTCTGAAAAACCAGGTTGAACAGGCAAAGATGGCTATTTTCTATCCCCAGGGAGGATTGCATACGCTGATTGTGGGACAGACTGGTGTAGGTAAAACTCTGTTCAGCAAGATGATGTTCAGCTACGGAAAGCAGGTGGGCCGGTTAACTGAAAAGTCTCCTTTTATTATCTTCAATTGCGCCGATTATTACAACAATCCCCAGCTGCTGATGTCCCAGCTTTTCGGTCATATCAAAGGAGCCTTTACCGGTGCGGATCAGGAAAAGACGGGCGTAGTTGAAAAGGCCCACGGCGGCATTTTATTTCTGGATGAAATTCACAGGCTGCCTCCGGAAGGCCAGGAAATTATTTTTTATTTCATGGACACAGGTACCTTTAACAAGCTTGGGGAAACGGAACGGAAAAGAAGCGCAAGTGTTTTGATTGTAGGTGCAACTACTGAGGATCCCGGTTCATCCATGTTAAAAACCTTTACAAGAAGGATACCGATAATCATAAACCTTCCACCTCTGAATGAAAGGACAAACGAAGAAAAGATAGAGCTTCTGAAATTCCTGGTTTCCAAGGAATCACACAGGGTAAGCAAACCAATCAAAATGTCTCTGGAGGTTGTGAAGGCTTTGACCGGCAGCGTTACTTACGGAAATATCGGACAGCTGAAATCCAATGTACAGCTTGTTTGTGCAAAGGGATTTTTACACAGTATGAATGAGAATAAGGATTGTATTGAACTGGAATTCAATTCTCTGCCGGAAAAGATAAAGGATGGTCTATTTCAGATAGGGAAGAACAGAAAGGACTGCGAAGAGATTGCGGAGTTGGTATCCTCTAGTCTTGTGGTAAATTCCGAAGGCTATAGAATACTGACAGATGAAGATCCCTATGAAATGCCCTTTAACCTCTATAAAATTATTGAAGACAAAGTTGCAATACTTAGGGAGGAAGGTCTTGATGACAATTACATAAATAAATTTATTTCCACCGATGTGAATGTCCACATAAAAAGCTTTTACAACAAATTTGAAAGAACAAAGAACAGCAGGGAAGGAATCCTGAAAATAGTGGACCAGGATATCCTGGATTTTACTGAGAAAGTCAAGGAACTGGCTGAAAGTGAGTTGAACAGGAAATACAGCGACAGGTTTCTGTATGCCTTCAGTCTCCACCTCAGCTCATTTTTCAAG
>JBEHWK010000020.1:0-32495 GCA_040217795.1 Clostridiaceae bacterium | reverse complement strand
TCTATACCTGTAACAGCAGAACCAAAAAAGTGATTTATGTAAAAGTTAAGCCTTCCTTTACCGCAGCCAAAGTCAACTACACTGTCATCTGCAGTAAATTCATATTGCTCAGATAATATTTCTAATGCAGAGTAGGATGTGGGTTCATATCTGTTATAGTGTATTGATTCATTAAATATTTTTTGTTCCCCGGAGGTTTTTATATTTAATTGTTTTTCATAAGATTGTTCATCCATTATGGCTTACCCCTAACTTGAAATTTCATGTAAGTTTAAAATAACTACTGTAAAGTATATAATTGTAGAATATAAAGAGCAAGCAAGAAAACCGGATAACAGAGTGTAGTAAATCTGATGAATAATCTTCTTTTACTGTTAATACGAAAAAGGGTCAGAAGTCTGAACCTTTTTTTCTTTTTAATTCATACATTAACAAATAACATTGTTCTAAAGGTTGTATATTTTGTAAAGTCTATAGAAAATTAACAAACAAATAAAAATAAGTGATTAAAATTACGATATTAAGTTGTGTGTAAATTGGGTATAACTGGAAGGTTTTTTGAAAGTTTTGTTGAATATAAAATTATCTTGATTTAGTTAATCTATTGGTACAGGAATAAATAATTATGAATCGGGGATGTTACGGCAGCTACCTACGTTACATATAATGGGGGGCAGGTTCGGATTAAACTTATTATTATTTCTGGAAATGATGTTGGGGAATTGTAGAATATTATGAAAGAAGGTGTATCTTATGAAAATGATATTTATACCTAAAACACACGCTGGCAAATGGTCAGTAAATTTGTTTATTGCTTTTATTGCATTATATATAGCAGCAGTAATGATATTTTTAATTCTGGGGAACACTGCCGGATATACAAATCTTTTCAGTAATCCATTGTTGTGAACAGTAATTTATTATAATCTTAAGGGGAATGAGTTTTATGGATAATAAAAAAGAAGGTACATTTGCTATTTTATGTTCGCTTTTAGTTTTGTTTTCAGCAATGATGAACCCGGTAATTTCTGCTTCAATTTCATTTGTTGTTTTAATTGGATATGGAGTTTATAAGTTGATTAAATCAAAATAAATATTAGTCAGCATAGATTTTATAATTCCGAAACCCAGGCAGTGATGCCTGGAGTTTTTATTATAGCCTCAGCCCGTTTGAAAGCAACTATAGACAAATTAATCCATATGATGGCTTTTGTGGTAATAATTGTTGTATAATTGAATTGTATTTTATTGTATATCAAAGATTACTTCATAATACTTTCGGAGGTTAAAAATGAAATTAAAGAAGAGAAGCTACAGGTTTGTTTTAGCCATTGTTATTATCATTATTATTGCGGTAACTACAATCAGGATATTTAATATGCAGAAGCCTAATGAAGTGGGAAAAATGAATTCTATTGAAGCAATAAATGATTATTGTTCAAAAAAAGATAATCTGGTTTTGACTGTTGGCGTTATATATGAAGGGAAAACAAAGTATATATGTTACGGAACGGATGGAACAATACTTCCTCAATGTGAGTATTCATATGAAATAGGTTCGATAACCAAAACTTTCACCACATCAGTGCTATGTAAGGCACTATATGATAAAAAAGTTAACTTGTATGATTCTATTGCACAATACATTAAACTTGATGATGGACAGTATTACCCGACCATTAAGCAGCTTGCAACGCATACAGCAGGCTATGGAGAGGTTCCCTTTTCTATTAGATTTAAATCGATTATAAGCTCCATTACTGACCATAAAAACTTCTTTTCCAATTATAATACACAATCATTAATAAATGATATTCAAAGAAAGAAGTTGTCTGACAAAGAATACAGTTGGAAATATTCCAATTTTGGCATGTCGGTTTTAGGACAGGTCTTATGTGAAGTATATAAAAATGATTATAAAACTTTAGTAGAGAACTATGCTCAAAGGGAGCTTGGACTTACCAATACTCATGTTGGAACAAATAATATAATTTTGAAGGGTCATACAAAGGGAAATAAGGAAAGTAACTGGGTATGGGGCGCTGATGATGCATTTTTACCAGCAGCAAGTCTTGTTTCTAATATGGGTGATATGCTTAAGTATGCAGAAATTCAGATGTCAGGAGAAAAAGAATATCTTTCACTTGCTCATCAAAAATATGCAAAACTTTCAACTGCTGAATATGATATGGGACTTGGCTGGATATTAGATAATAAAAATAATATTATATGGCATACTGGAGAAACGTACGGGTTTAATTGCTTTATTGGTTTTGATAAAGAAAAGAAAATTGCAGTAACAGTGATGGCTAATTATGCCGGCCAGACGGATAATGATTCAACAATAATTGGATTTAAAATTCTAAAAGAATTGCAGAATGGAAGTAATCTGATTTTTCATGATTAAAACAGCAAAATAATTACAATATCATATATGATTATTTATAGGAGAATTAATATGAGTTTAGAAGAGTTACGTTTAAATTGTGCATTAAGACAAAAGAAAGGATTACATTTTATATTCGCATCTGTAATTATCTGGTGTGCAGTATCAGCAGTTCATTTAACTTCCTTGCCTATATTGACCAAAAATTTTTTGACATTTTGCTGCACAGCACCATTAATGCCTTTAGCTTATGTGATATCTAAAATTATTAATGTTGATTTTCAAAATAAAGAAAATCCTTTAACAAATTTAGGGGTGCTTTTTTCAATAAATCAAATGCTTTATTTGTTGATTGCAATGTGGGTATATCCCACTGTTCCGGAGAAAATGTTAATGGTTATAGCAATGATTTTTGGAGCGCATCTTTTACCTTATGGATGGTTATATAAATCTAAAACCTATATATGCTTGGCAGTTATAATACCAGTTTTATCATTGATTGTTGGTTCTAATTTTGATGCGTTTATTTTGGCAATGATGATGATAATTATTGAAATAATATTTAGTATTTGTCTTATTTTTGAAAATAAAAAGCTTATATTGTTTCATTAAAAGATTCAGCATTGAGGAGGTCCGGATATGGGAAGTATTGGGGGATATAAAACAGAAACATTTCCAATAAGCAGAATATCCACTATTGATATTGGTAAAGCTGGCTTAAGTAAACACCATATAAAGGCATTAATAGAACTGGATGTTACAGAAGCTCGCAAAATGATTTCTGAAAAGAAGAAATTGCATGAAAGGATTTCTTTCAACTCATGGTTAATTAAATGTATCAGTCATGTGGTCGAAGAATTTCCCGAAATTCATGGAATAAGAAAAGGTAAAAGAAAAGTAGTCATTTTTGATGATATCGATATATCAATTGCAATAGAAAGAGAAATTAAGGGAAAAAAAGTACCTTTACCTTATGTAATCAGAAAAACAAATGAAAAAAGCATTTCTGATATTTGTAATGAAATAAGAGATGGACAGAAGCAGGGTATTGAGAATGAAGGCGATTATGTATTGTCTGAAAAAAAGAATGATCTATTGATGAAATTTTATTATAGTATGCCGGGATTTGTCAGAAGGGTGATATGGAATAATATCATTCGAAGTCCCTTTCTAACAAAAGAAAATATGGGAACTGTTATGATAACATCTATTGGAATGATGGGCAAGATAAATGGATGGGCAATACCAGTAAGTGTTCACCCGCTATGCTTTGCTGTTGGTTCCATAGTTAAAAAACCAGGTGTTATAGATGACAGAATTCAAATAAGAGAGTATCTCTATATTACAGTATTAGTTGATCATGATGTTATTGATGGTGCTCCGGCAATCAGAGCCCTCTCGAAACTTACTAAACTGGTTGAGACAGGGTTTGGATTATAGTGAATTTTATTAGTTTGGTTTTTTAACTTATTGAGGATTACACGTCCATGGCTGATTTTTGGCCTCTGATGTCCGCTATGCAGCCAGGAACATTAATTCAGGATAGCTGATATATAAGGGATATTCAAATATTGATGATAAGGAGTAAATTTATGAAGATAGTAATTATATATGATTCGGTATATGGAAATGCAGAGAAAATAGGGATGGCTGTTAAGGGTGGATTTGGAACAGGCCATGAGGTTAGTGTGATAAAAGCAAAAGATGCAGATAGCAAGGATATTGAGGGAACCGAGCTGCTTATTGTAGGGTCTCCAACTCATGGAGGGTGGTTTACAGAACCTGTTAAAGTATTTTTAGACAAGCTTCCTGAAAAATCATTAGAAGGAATAAAAGCTGCTTCATTTGCTACCAGCTCTTCTGCTGAGAATCAGGGACTTTTTGTGAAGATCATAACAAAAGTTTTCAGCAATGCCTCTCCGCGTATCGCAAAAGTGCTGAAGATGAAGGGAGCAGACATAATCGGCTCCGAGTCATTTTTTGTTACCGGGAAAGAAGGTCCTTTAAAAGACAATGAAATTCAGCATGCACAGGAGTGGGCAAGAAATTTACTGAACGCAAAATAGCAGGGTAAAGAATAATATGATTATGCACCTGTCAAAAAAGATGACGGGTGCATAACCTTTTTTACTCTTTAGGAAATTATAAAGTTTTAAAATTGTGGATAACTTAAAGTATATCCCGATTATTCTCAGTCTGGTTAAAGTCCCTAAAGAGTAAAAAAAGAGAATTTGTCGCCTGCGAGATTTTCCTCATATACATTAGGAAAGGCAGATGCGAGAAAAAAATCGACGGCTCATAATCGCCTTGGCGATTTTTTTAAAACAAATTTTCTATATTAACCTTCTGCAGCCCCTGAATACAATTGGTTGAGAATTTTATTGCGTGAAGTGAGGCCAGGGATTCTTCTGCATTTTCATATTCAATATATTGGGAAAGTTTTGCGGCTTCTATGTTTAAGTTGTCAAATTCCGCATGATTGACAAACATGGCTATGGAAGCTTTGTTTTCCTTGATGAAGTCTATAAGATCCACTGTCTCAGAGTAGCTTTCTTTCCAGTCTTCATCAACTATCAGAGCTTCAGTTTTCTCACAGGTATCCAGTATATGTTCGCAGATTGAATTGAGTTTTTTATTAGAGGAATATAAAAAACTCAGCAAGGCCAGGAATAATCCAATGGATATCAATGAATTCTTCATTCCTTATCACTCCCAAGCTTTTCAAATTCCCCTTTAAGCTGATAAATAAGCTTGCCGGATTTGTCTATAAGAACTATGAAGGCATCCTTCAGATTGATTCCTTTATTTTCAAGTTTCTTCTGAAGCCAGTCAATATCCTTGTTAATTTGCCTAAGAGCATTTTTATTCACCTGGCCGTCAACATATATAACTAAAGGTAAATTATTGTTTGAATCTTCTTTCGGCATTATGGAAAGCTGTCCATTGTTTTCAAGAAGAGCATATTTAATGGTGGAAATGTCAAAGTTGCCGCTTATCCTCAGTTCTTCCATAAGATCGTCTATATTTATCCTTAAATTCTTAAACTCTTTTTCATTTAATTTTCCGTCTTTTATAAGTATTGACGGGCTTCCGTCAATGACCTTTCTCATGAACTTGCTTTTAAGCTGAAGTTCGGTAAAGATCAGTTCGAGAATCAGCAATGTTATTATTGGTATTATTCCAAGGATTAAAGGAAGCCTTACATCCTGCATAGGGACAGTTGCAAGGTCTGAGATGATAATGGTGATAACCAGTTCATAAGGCTGAAGTTCACCGATCTGCCTTTTCCCCATAAGTCTTATTACAAGAACAACCAAAAAGTATAAAATACAAGTGCGAAGCAAAACTACAAACATAACTAAACACCTCAAAAATACTATGTACAAAAAATAATAAAAATATGTATCAGTTATGAATTTCTTAATTTATATTATATAATAAAAGGATATATATATATTATAAGAGCTCGCATTCTTTTGGAGGAAAATGAAATGAAGACCTTAAGCTTGAATTTATGCAATGGCAAAAAAATCAAAGTGAAAGAAGGAACAATGATTCAGGAAATTATTGAAAAGTATTATACTGAGGAAGAACTTCCTGTAATGCTGGCCAAGGTTAACGGGAAATGTTATGAACTGAATACTCCCTTGAAAGAAGGGGGGGTGTTGAAAGCAGTGAAAAACAACACAAATACAGGCAGGCTGGTTTATGGAAGAACGGTGACCTTTATTTTCATATCTGCAGCTTTGGATTTGTTTCCCGGTTCAAAAATTACCATGGAGCATTCCATCAGCAAAGGGATATATGGTGAGATTCACAAAGAGAAAGTTCTTACAAAAGATGAAGTTGTAAAAATTAAAAACAAGATGCAGGAGTTAATAGACAGAAACCTTCCTATCAACAAGGTAAAAGTTCCAAAGGAAGAGGCTGTTTCTATATTTGAAGATTATGGAATGGTTGACAAGGTTAGACTGCTGTTTCACATGGACCTGGATAAGGTTAAGCTCTATGAATTGGAGGGAAGATATGACTATTTTTATGGACAGATGGCTCCCAATACCGGATATGTCAAAATCTTCGATTTAATATCCTACGAAGATGGATTCATACTGAGATACCCTGATGAAACCCATCCTAAGGAACTTCTCCCATTTAAAGACCAGAAAAAGTTATCAAACATCTTCAGGGAAACGGAGCAGTGGCTTAATATCCTGGGAGTAGGAGAAGTAGGAACATTGAATGACAAGATGCTCTCCAGGGATGCACAGGATTTAATAAGAGTTTCGGAAGCGCTGCATGAAAAAAAGTTGGTTTATATTGCAGATAAGATAAGTGAACTGAAAGAAGTGAGAATAATTTTAGTTGCAGGGCCAAGTTCCTCAGGTAAAACTACTTTTGCTAAAAGATTATCAATTCAATTGAGAGTCAATGGTCTTATTCCTATGCCAATTTCTCTGGATGACTATTTCATAAACAGGGACCAAAATCCTTTAGATGAGAATGGTAAACCAAACTATGAAAATATCACTTCTTTGGATTTGGAGCTTTTCAATAAGCATATTGAAGCACTTTTGCAGGGAAAAGAAGTGGAGACCCCAATATATGATTTTATTACAGGAAGGAGAAGTCAATATACAAGAAAGCTCCACCTTCCGCAAAATGGAGTGCTTATTATAGAAGGAATTCACGGGCTTAATAAAAAATTGACAGCTTCCATTAAAGATAAGAATAAATTTAAAATTTATATAAGTGCTTTGACCCAGCTTAATTTAGACAATCATAACAGAATTTCAACCACCGATGTGAGAATAATACGCAGGTTGGTCAGGGATTATCTGACACGTGGCAATAATGGGGAGGACACTTTAATGATGTGGCCTGCAGTGAAGAATGGTGAAGAAAAGAATATATTCGTATTCCAGGAGGAGGCGGATGTAATGTTCAATTCAACATTGGTTTACGAATTATGTGTCCTTAAAAGCTTCGCCATAAATGAGTTGAATAAAATTAAAGAAGACAGTCCTGTATTCCTTGAAGCAGAGCGTCTTAAAGCCTTTTTAGGCTTTTTTAAAGAAGTATCTACAGATGTTGTTCCTGAAAATTCTATTTTAAGAGAGTTTATCGGGGGCAGCTGTTTTTATAAATATTAACAAAGGGGCGGTGGAACAAATATGAACTTTATTGAAGAGATAGATAAGTTTAATTTGATTAAGGGTACTGATGCTTATGAAATGGCAAAGATTGAGGTGCTCTTAAGGCTGGATAAGGTGTTAGTTGCAGTAAGAAACGGGAGCATAGCAGTTTTCTTATCTGAATTTGGAAAAAATAAATCAATTTATATTTATACAAATAAAGAGTTTATAGATAAGGATGTCGATACTTTTGAAGAAATATCCCTGGAAAAGTTTGATATAATATTAAGAAATAAGGGGAATAATTTCAACAGCTGTATTATTAATCACCAAACACCTTACAGCATTGAACTTTCATCCAATATTCCATATTTTACAAGAAGGTACAGTGAGATTTATGGTAAGCCGGCAAAGAGAAATATAGAGGCACCATCAATGAAAAATGAATTGCTTCCTGAGAGAATTTATCTGGTTGTCAGGGAAGCAGTGGATATAAATAATATAGATTTTTTCACCAGAGAATCAGGAAACGAAAATTTTGCATATTTATATACAAGTCCCTCCCAGGAAAACAACCGCAGATTTAAAGAGGCATTATACGGATGCAAGCTTGCAGGATTGGATTGGAAATATTTCAGGAATAGCATAGTACCGGAACTTAAGGAAAAAAAAGTGACTAAATTCATAATTGATTTTGGGGCAGGAACAAGTAAAATACTAGCATTAGAGGAATTAGAACCAGAAATATAAAAGCTTAAAACAGGTAAAGGTGAAGGAATGGATTTAAGAAGTAAAGCTGAAAAAATACTAAAAGAAGTATATGGATATGATTCCTTTAAGGCGGGACAGTGGGAAATAATCAGCAGTATATTGAAAGGAAAGGATACCTTTGGGATATTGTCAACCGGAGCTGGGAAATCAATATGCTACCAGATACCTGCATTGATGTTGCCGGGGGTGACTATAGTGATTTCTCCGCTTATCTCCCTCATGAAGGATCAGGTGGATAATTTAAATCAGTTGGGAGTTGAAGCAGTATATATCAATTCTTCAATGAATTTAGACAGGGTCAGGAAGGTTGAAAAAGATGTATTGCAGGGAAAGTATAAAATAATATACATAGCACCTGAAAGACTGAGTTCCAGGTTTACATTGAATGTATTTAATAAATTGAAGATTTCTCAGGTAGCTGTGGATGAGGCACATTGTGTTTCCCAATGGGGTCACGACTTCAGGCCAAGTTACAGGGATATATCCGAATTTATAGGGAATCTGAATTCATCACCGGTGGTTTCCGCATTCACGGGAACAGCTACAGAAGCTGTAAGGGAAGATACTGTGAAGCTCTTGAGTCTTAACAATCCATTCATTTACATAGGAAGTTTCAACAGGGATAATTTAATAATTAATGTTAACAAGGAAGAAGATAAGCTTGAGTTTATAAAGGATATTTTAAGGGATAATCCTGAAAGCGGGATTATATATTGTCTCACAAAAAAAGAAGTTGATGGTTTGTATGTATATTTAAAGGATATCGGTCTTTCTGTTACAAAGTACCACGGGGGCATGAATGAAGAGGAAAAGAATTTAAGCCAGGAGGGATTCCTTCTGGATAATTATAATGTAATGATTGCAACCAATGCCTTTGGAATGGGAATAGACAAATCAAACGTAAGGTATATTATTCATTTTTCCATGCCTAAAAACCTTGAAAGCTATTATCAGGAAATAGGAAGAGGGGGAAGAGATGGAGAAACCTGCAACTGTTATCTACTTTATTCAAGAGAAGATATATCCTCTGCAGAATATCTCATTAACATCACAAGCCTTATGAGCAGAAGGCCTATTGAATTGAAAAAACTTAATGACATGGTGGAATTCTGTGAAATAAAAACCTGCTATAAGGAATATATTCTTAACTATTTTGGAGAGAGAACCACCAGAATTTACTGCGCCAGCTGTTCAAATTGTTTTGCAAATGAAGAATTTATAGATTTTACAGTAGAGGCCCAGAAGATACTTTCATGTGTATACAGAACAAAAGAAAATTACGGAATTTCAGTTATTATTGATATACTGAGAGGGGTAAAGGGTCCAAAAATAACTCAAAATAACCTCACTGAGATTACAACTTTCGGAATCATGAAAGAATACTCCGGAAGCTACATAAAAAACATAATCAAAACTTTGATTAATGATGGATATGTTCATCTCAGGGACGGAACCTACTCTATGCTGAAGCTCAATGAGAAATCCATAAAGATTTTAAAGGGAAACATCAGGGTTTTCTTAAAACTGCCAAAGGCCGATGCAGTTGTATGTGAGGATGAAGAGCTGTTTAAGGCTCTGAGGTTGTACAGAAAAGATAAATCAGTTGAAGAAAAAGTAAAACCGTATATATTGTTCAGCGACAAAACCCTTGTTGAATTGGCCAATAAAAAACCAGTGAATCAGGAGGAACTCCTTTCAATCCAGGGAATCGGGGAAAGGAAGCTAAAAAATTACGGCAGCGACCTTTTAAAAATAATAAAAAAATTCACATAAAAATTATCAGGCACTGCAACCTGATAATTTTTTTTCGTATAGTAAGATTTTCAAGGGTTTATGTAGGGCATCACTTTCCTTCAGATGTAATAGGAGGATTTATTCTGGCCTTTGGAGTAAGTTTAATTTATACTAAGTTTATAGACAGAAAAGTTAAAGATCTGTACATTGGCTTGGAGAAATCAGCAATAAATGTGCTGAATTTAAAAAAGGAATTCCAGAATAAATAAAACGTAAAAAAATTAACGGCTGGAGGGTTTGAGATGTCTATAGTGTTAGCTGCATTATTAGATAAGTACGGATATATAGTTCTTTTAATTTCTCTGACACTGGAATTGATAGCTTTTCCTTTGCCGGGAGAACTGCTGATGCTGTACTGTGGTTTTTTAGTATATGAAGGAAAGTTAAGTCTGCCAATAAGCATATTGGTGGCTGCTGTTGGAACTATTAGCGGGGTTACCCTGTCATTTTTTTTTGGAACCAGGCTTGGAACGGGCTTTTTTCATAAATACGGAAAGTATGTTCATATGGGACCTGATAAAATTGAGAAAGCATCAAAATGGTTTGATTCCTATGGCGACAGGCTTCTTCTCATAACTTATTTCATTCCGGGGGTAAGGCATATTACCGGATATGTTTCAGGAATCACGGGGGGAAGCTACAAGAAATTTGCTGCATTCAGCTACACCGGAGCATTGCTTTGGGTTTCTACATTCATATCCCTGGGCAAGACCCTGGGACCAGACTGGGAGCTTTTCCATGCATCAATAAAAAAATATCTGATAATTATCTGCGTAGCTGCAGGATTAATTTTAGTCCTGGTATACGTTGCTAAAAAGCATGCTGAAGATATTAAAGTTAAAGCACAGGATATATTGGATAAAGGTATGGAATTTTTTCATTCCCTTGGAAAGATAAAGTTCATAATGGCTGGGGCAACAGCGGCATTTTTAGGATTTTTAATTTTGGCATTAGGTGCAATACAGGACTTCCTGGCTAACGAGTTCAGGCAGTACGACAGCGTAGTTGCCATGCTGGTTGATAGATCCCTGGGGAAAAATTATGATTTCACCATGAATATATTTAAGATGTTTTCCTCAAACCAGGCTCTGGTTTTAGTAAGTTCAGCGGCAATATTGTTTATATTGAAATATGGAAAGAGTAAACTCCTTGAGGTGAGATTTTTAATTTTGACAGTTCTGGGAGGAGAGGTTCTGGAAACACTGTTGAGAAATATTTTTAAAAGAGTGGGACCTTCCGGACTCGGTACAGCGTATACATTTCCAAGTGAAAAGATCCTCATGGTCACTGTGGTCTACGGTTTCTTTATTTACCTCCTTGCAAGGCATGCAAAAAGAAATCTCATAAGGTCATTTCTGATGATTATACCTTTTATTGTGCTGGTTATGACGGCAATAAGTTCATTGTATTTCAAAAGCATATATCCAAGTGACATCCATTCAGGGCTTATTTTCGGATCAGCCTGGCTAATAATTAACCTGATTTTTCTTGAAGTAAACCGGATTATAAAAAAGTGAATATTGGGGTTCTGTTTAAGAAAAATGTTGAAGGTTTGAGACCAGAATATAAAGTTTTAGTCTATTTATTCAGCATTTTTCTTATATTATGAGAAACAAGGAATTCCAGTCAACGCTTTTACATAAAAATCATATAAATATTAAACAAAAAATACATATTAATAAGTTAATTGATATTATATAATAAAAGGTGATATGAGGATAAAAAATATTAAGTAAGGCGGAGGTAATTCCACTAATGAGAATTTAATCTACTTTTAAATTTTTTAGGTATAACATTTAGTTTTTTGCCAGGTTTGCAGGCTTATTTGTTATGCTTAGGTTTTAAGAGAGTAGATTATAACCTGCAGGTGGTTTATTTGAATTTGCCTTTTACGGGATAATTGTACTCTCTCCTATGAATTTAAGGAGGGATTTTTTTTATGCCATTAGCATTATTAGATAAAGTGAAAAAATATTATGGAGACAGATTGATTTTAGATATAGAAAAACTTGAAATATCAGAAGGTGACAGAATAGGGTTAGTGGGGGAAAACGGTGCCGGAAAAACCACATTACTAAAGGCTTTGACAGGTGGTATTCAGGTTGAAGAAGGTAAAATCTTTTTAACTGACAGTTATTCTTATGTAAGTCAAAGTGAGAACTATACAGGAGGATGTGAGGAGAGTAAGATAAAGAAACTTTTTAATGCACCGGATAAATATGAGAATTCTTTATCCGGTGGGGAAAAAGTCAAGCTTAAAGTAACACAGGCTTTGAATGGGAACAAGAGCCTTATAATAGCGGATGAACCAACATCAAACCTGGATAGTAAAAGTGTAAAGCTCCTTGAAGATATGCTGAGAAGTTATAAAGGAGCATTACTGATAGTTTCCCATGACAGAAAGCTTTTAGATGCCTTATGTAATACCATCGTGGAAATTCACGAAGGAAAAATATCTAAATACAGCGGAAATTATTCTAAATATGTGCAGTTAAAAAATGAAGAAAGAAAAATAAAAGAAATTGAATATGAGAATTATATAAGAGAAAAGAAAAGGCTGGAAAGTGCCCTATCAGTTAAACAGGGGTTAAGGGACAGTATAAGAAATGCACCGAGAAGAATGGGAAACTCAGAAGCCAGGCTGCACAAAATGGGCGGGCAGAAGGCCAAGAAAAATATTGACAGCAATATTAAGGCAATCAGTAAAAGGATTGAACAGTTGGAAGTAAAAGAAAAACCGAAGACAATAAGGGAAACAAAAATAAAAATACAGGAAAATCTGCAGCTTGCTTCAAAATATCCAATTGAAGCAAAGGACTTGAATTTATTTGCTGGAGATAAGCTATTGCTGAAGGAAGCTGAATTTAAAATAAGAAGAGGAGAAAAAGCAGCTCTTATTGGAGACAATGGTTGTGGCAAAAGTACCTTGCTGAAAGAGATATTAAGCAGAAATAATAAAAACATTAAGGTTGCAGATAAAGCAGTTATCGGATACTTTGACCAGTCACAGGATGTTTTGGAAGATGAAAAAACAATACTTGAAAATATAAAAGGCAGTTGTTCCTATGACGATAGATTTATAAGAATTAACCTGGATGGATTTGGTTTCAACGGGGATGATGTTTTTAAAAAGGTAAATATCTTAAGTGGCGGTGAAAGGGTCAAGGTTACACTTTGTAAAATATTGATTTCAGACAATAATGTTTTAATTCTGGATGAGCCGACAAATTATCTGGATATAAAATCTATGAAAGCTCTGGAAGATGCTCTTATAAATACTGATAAAACAGTACTTGTGGTATCCCATGACAGGGAATTTATTTCTAATGTATGCGGGCATATTATTGATATACAAAATAAGACTATTATAAACTTAAGTGGCAATTATGAGGATCTAAGTAAGGAAAAAGATAAGCCGGATAAGAACTATAAACTTATGGTTTTAGAAAACAGGAAGGCAGAAATCATTTCCCGTTTATCCATAGAAAAAGATCTAATGAAAAAAAGTGAACTGGATAATGCATATAATGAATTGCTTAAAGAAATAAAGATTCTCAGTTTAAATGGCAAGTTGTAGAAGTTATCTAAAAGATCCTGAGGTAAAAGATACCTGCAGACTATACACCTTCAAATGTGAAGTCTGCAGGTTCTATTTTTTTATAAAGTGAGTTTCAATCTGTATAACAGAATAATTTATTCCAGCTTCCGGCTAAGGTATTTCAATTGTTACAATGCCCTGCGTTTAGGCTCGATAAGCATTTACTATATTAATTACAGCATTATATATTTTGCCGGAAAAATTACTGTTCTGAATGTTCGTTGAACTATATGGGGTAGGAAGTTCAACAAGTGTTGATTTTATTCCTATAGAATTGCTCCATGCAATAAGATAGCCCCCACCATAGCTGAAGGTATGAGAAATATTAAATTGATTGTCAAAATATTTACCTATCTCGCTGTTTCCATAGGTAGAACTCAACCACCCATGTATATCAAGGAGGATATTCGTTGAACTTTGATTACGGTTATTTAATATAAAATTATATAAATTTCTGCTCTCTGGTGCCAGCAGGCTGGTTCCGCCAGTATAGTATCTTGCAGTGTATATAGGAGTAAAACCGACAGGAAAACTTCTGTTCATATCTACTCCGGTTGTTACGGTGCACCTTCCGGGCCCGTTATTAGTCCATCCATCTGCTAAACCATCCGGGTTTGCTGATGGAATTACATAAATGGTCCAATTGCTTAAGTTGTAAAGGCATAAATGATCTATAAGATAGTTTCCCATTTTAACAAGTTCTGCGCCATCTTTATTCCATGCATCCTCGTATCCATGCTGCTCCAATACTACAAACATAACATTTTTGCCACTGCCTGTTTTATAAGCAGTGAGGTCTCTGTATTTGCCGCTGTGACCATATACAACTGCTTTTCTGAAGTATGCATTTATATCATTTTGAACTACCCCTGTACCTCCTAAAATCATCAGTTCAATATTATCTTTAATTCTTATATAATCTGCAACGGCATCTGTCATTACATCCCTGGTTACAAGAAGAAGCGGTGTTTTTTTCTTTGCTGCCAGTACCCCACCTGCCAATGCATCCGGAAAATTTTCCCCGTTTGTAAGAGCAACACTGTTAAGGAAGCTTCCCTGGAATTGCTTAACTATATTGAGGGCAGTCTCGTATCTGTCAATTCCGCTTATTCTTTGAACCTGGATACCTTCGTTCAACAGTTTTGTCTCTATGGCTTGAGATACAGCCCCGGTTCCGCCGGTAATTATTACTTTAGTTATCCCATGGGTTGTCAGCCAGTTATTAGAAGACTCAGTAAGTGCTACAGGATCTGTATAAAGTACAGGTACTCCATTCATTGCAGCATATGGATCTATAGCAAGAGCATCAGGATAGTTGTAGGCAGTTGTAATAACTGCTGACTTAGAGGTATTAACTTCATTGATTATATCAGCGACCTTCAGAGCAGTTTCAAATCTATCAGTTCCGCCTATTCTTTGAACATTATATCCTGCATTTTTCAGATTGCTTTCAATTTCAGCAGAGATTACGCCTGTTCCACCCAATAAGTAGAGATTTTTAGCCTGGAGCCTTATGATTTCATCCATTGTTGCCTGAGGCACAGCATCCGTTGCTGTAAGCAGGATAGGTGCATTCTTATAGTAAGCCAGTGGAGCAGCAGTCAAGGCATCAGGAAAGTCTTCTGAGTATGAGAGCATAACATTGTCTGAGGTTGTCCATCCTCCTTTGCTGATAGAAACAGCTGTTTCTATCCTTGTAGGTCCTGCATATCGTACCTGGCTGCTGAAGGTCACAGCATTGGCATTATATTTTGAAAATGCAAAAATCGATAAAAATGTTACTGCAAAAAGTGCAACTTTGGATTTAATTTTTATATTTATCATACAATAGCCCCCTTTAAATTAAACAATATGATAAACTTATACATTTAAATTGATTTGTATATAGTGGTCAGGAAGTGGTTGTAATCGTTTCCTAAACTTATTAAATTATACAACTTTTAGTAAAGTTATACAAGTATGTTTATATTGATTGGAATTGGGTATACCACACGTTGTAATGATATATTTTTGAATTACATGGTATCAATGGTTTGGTTTGTAATATATCTCAAGTATATTCATAATTAAGGGTAAAAATATTTTTTTGATTTATAGAAATACTTTGACTGTAATAAAACCAATGATACAGTTACTATAACTATTGATAGAAATTCATGCACTCCTCCAAATGTTATGTATCACATTTTTCTTAGAACACCAACAAGGGGAATTCTAAATGAATTCCCTTTTGAAATTTATATTATAAAAAGAATTATTTTACTGACCATTCTTTAAATCATCTGGTAGATCGATATTTTAAGAGGTGCAATAGTCACTTTTTTAATTTTTTTTGTAATAAGATGTTAATCTATGTGAATATATTTAAAACAAAGGGAGGGTTGCTTATGAACTTCAAGGAATTTATTCAAAGCGATAGAGAAAAGTATAACAAACATAAATTTCAAGGTACCTTTTTGGATTATTTGGAAATCGTCAGGGAAAATCCTGATGCAGCTAAGCTTGCCCACAAGCGGATGTATGACATAATTATGAATCAGGGATTTCATATATTAAAATCTGAAGATAATCCGAAAATCAAAAAGCTTTACGGAAAAGAAGGAATTAAGAAGTATGATTTTTTCAGGGAAGATTTTTTTGGAATCGACAAGGTAATAATGAAAATTATGAACTATCTTAATGCAGCTTCCATGAAGGGTGAAGAAGCAAGACAGGTATTATATCTTGTAGGTCCTGTAGGGGCAGGAAAATCATCATTGGTGGAATCCTTAAAGAAGGCACTGGAAACTGCAGAGCCCATTTATGCATTAAAGGGATGTCCAATGCATGAGGAACCGCTGCATCTTATTCCAAAGCATTTAAGAAAACAATTTGAAGAGAGTCTAAATGTTCAAATTGAAGGAGATTTATGCCCGGTTTGCAAGTATAGGCTGGTAAATGAATTCAACGGAAAATATGAGGATTTTCCGGTAGAAACCAAGAATTTTTCAATAAGAAGCAGAAAAGGAATAGGAGTTGTACCTCCGGTGGATCCAAACAATCAGGATACTTCAATTCTCACTGGATCAATTGATATTTCAAAGATGGACATGTATCCTGAGGATGATCCAAGGATTTTTTCATTAAACGGAGCATTCAATGTAGGAAACAGGGGCCTTGTGGAATTTATAGAAGTCTTCAAGAATGATGTTGAATACCTTCATACAATAATCACAGCAACTCAGGAAAAGTCAATACCGTCCCCTGGTAAGGGCTCAATGATATATTTTGACGGAATTATCATAGCTCATTCAAATGAAGCTGAATGGAACAAGTTCAAGTCAGATCATACAAATGAAGCTATATTGGACAGAATAGTGAAGATAGAAGTGCCTTATTGCCTGGAACTGAATGAAGAAATAAAGATATATGAGAAAATTATCAACAGGAGTAATTTCAGAGCTCATATTTCTCCGCATACTATAGAAATTGCAGCTATGTTTGCAATTCTGTCAAGGCTGGTACCTTCTGCGAAGGCTGATCTTGTAACAAAACTTAGGATATACAACGGGGAGGACATTGTAGAACAGGGAACAACAAAACGTGTTGATATCAGGGAACTCAGGGAAGAAGCAGGACCAATGGAGGGCATGAAAGGAATATCAACCAGGTTTATTGTAAAAGCAATAGATAATGCCTTGTCAAATTCTGAGCATAACTGCATTAGTCCCCTTTCAATAATGGAAAGTATAATCAGGTCTGTAAAAGAGATGGATGTTTCTCAGGAAGAAAAGAAAAAATATCTTGGGTTGATACAGGATAATATCAGGAAAGAATACAATAAGATGCTGGAGAAAGAAATAACAAAAGCCTTTATACACTCTTTCAGAGAACAGGCGGAAAGTCTTTTCAACAATTATATTGATAATGCTGAAGCATATGTGAACAAGAGTAAAATAAAGGATGCGGCAACTGGTGAAGAGTTAAATCCTGATGAAGTTTTCATGAGGGGAATAGAAGAATATATAGGAATTTCAGAAGCTTCAGCAAAGGGCTTCAGGTCAGATGTAACATCCTATATGTTTTATATAGTGAGAAATGGAGGCCGCATAGACTATACTTCATATGAACCTGTAAAGGAAGCTATAGAAAAGAAACTTATAGCTTCTGTAAAGGATTTATCCAGAATCGTGACAAAATCAAGAGTCAGAGATAAGGAACAGGATGAAAAGTACAGTGCCATGGTTGAAGAAATGAAAAAGAATGGATATTGTTCACACTGCTGTGATGTAGTATTAAAATATGCAGCCAATAACCTGTGGAAGGATTGATAAAATGGCAGCTATATTCAGAGATACTTCAAACACTCCGGTGGACCATGACAGATCTATAGAAGACAGGCGAAGGCATAGGCAGCTTGTGGAGAAGTCCATAAAAGAAAACCTTGGTGACATATTATCTGAAGAAAGCATAATAGGCGAGAGTAAAAACAAAAAATTTAAAATTCCTATAAGAGGTATAAAGGAATACCAATTCATATATGGAAGAAATTCCGGCGGGGTAGCCACAGGAACCGGGGATGAAAAAAGAGGTGATAAGGTAGGTTCATCAGAAAGTTCAGGAAAAGGAAGCAACAAAGCAGGAAATAATGAGGGTGAGGACATATACGAAACAGAAATAACCCTTGAAGAGCTGATGGACTATATAGTAGAGGATTTGAATCTGCCTAATCTAGATCGAAAGAAGTATTCAGAAATCATTACGGAAAGTACCAGCAGAAAAAGAGGATTTCAAAGATATGGAATAAATCCAAGACTGGCAAAAAAGAAAACCGTTATGGCCAAGATCAGCAGAAAGCAGGGAAAGAAAAGAGCTCTTAGGGAAGAAGATGAAATTACTGATGTAGAAGCAGAAATTGAAAGATTTCCATTCAGAGAAGATGATCTCAGGTATTACAGAGTCAAGAACAAGCCTAAAAAAGAGAGCAATGCAGTGCTGATATTCATAATGGATGTTTCAGGTTCAATGGATGTAAGTAAAAAATATATGGCAAGAAGTTTTTTCTTTGTGTTATCTAAATTCATAAGAAGGAAATATAATAACGTGGCTTTTGAGTTCATATCTCATACAACCACGGCTAAATCAGTAAATGAATATGAGTTTTTTCATAAGGCGGAATCCGGGGGTACGTATATTTCCTCAGGGTTAAATCTGGCACTGGATATCATTGGGAAAAAGTATCCTCCTGCTGCATGGAATATATATCCTTTCTATGCATCAGATGGTGACAATTGGAGTGAAGATAATGAAAAAGCTTTGGAATCAGTCAATAAGCTCTGCAAGATTTGCAACATGATGGGATATGTGGAGCTCCTTCCATCAACATATTCCACAACAATGTTTTACAGACTGGAAAAGGATATAAACAGGAAGAATTTTATATCCGTAGTTGTTAAGGAGAAAAAAGATTTATGGCAAGGAATAAAATATATGTTAAGCAATGAATTAAAGGAGGATTCCAATGGAATATAGCTTGGGTGATCTGGAAAGATGGAACAAAATAATAGAAGAAAAAGCCTGTGAAATGGGTCTTGACTTCTATCCTCAGGAATTTGAGATTATAGGATATAATGAAATGATTGCCCAGGAAGCATATGTCGGGATGCCTTCAAGGTATCCCCATTGGAGTTTTGGGAAATCCTACGAGAAGACTAAAACCTTATATTCATTAAACCTAACAGGATTAGCTTATGAAATGGTCATAAACTCAAATCCCTGCCTTGCCTATTTAATGAAGGAAAATACCCTGCTGCTCCAGATACTGACTATGGCACATGTTTACGGACATAATGATTTTTTTAAGAACAACAGGCTCTTCAAAGAAGCAACTATAGCTGAAAATACTCTGGAAATGTTCAAATTGGATGGGGAAACAATAAGAAGGTTCATAAATAATCCTGCCATAGGATATGAAAAAACGGAAAGAGTGCTGGATGCAGCCCATGCTATAAGGTTTCAGATTCCAAGGGTACCCGGAGAGAAAAAGATTTCTGATAGAGAACTGAAGTCAAGACTTATGAGAGATTTTAATGAGAAAGTACGGGATAAAGGAATTTTAGATGACAATATTGAAATACAAGCTCCTGATATCAGCAAGATTCCCCTGGAACCACAGGAAGATGTTATAGAATTTATTGCACAGTATGGAGATTTAGAAGAGTGGGAAAAAACAATTTTAAAAATTGTAAAGAGGGAGACTACGTACTTCCTGCCCCAAATTGAAACAAAAATCATGAATGAGGGCTGGGCAAGTTTCTGGCATTACAATATTCTGAAATCTCTGGATCTCCCGCAATCACTGCATATGGAGTTTTTAAAAAGGCATAATGATGTAATAGCTCCAATGCTGGGAGGACTTAATCCATATTACTTAGGATTTAAAATATTCCAGCACATAGATGAAACTTATGGCCGTAATGAAATGTTTCAAGCACGCAGCTTAGACAGGGATATGTCCTTTTTGAGGAGATATCTCACTAAAGACTTATGTGAAGAACTGAATCTTTTTGAATATTGTAAAAAAGGTTTTGATTACCTGGTAAAAGAAGTTTCAGATGAAAGTGGATGGGAAAGCATAAGAAATCTTGTATCCTACAGTGCGGGATTAGGTTCGGTACCTCTTATAAGAGTAATTGATTTTAATGAAAAGGATCATACCATTACATTAGAACATTTGTTTGATGGAAGGGAATTGGAATTAAGTTATGCAAAAGAGACCTTGAAGTATATTCAGGAGCTATGGGGAAGAAGGGTTGTTTTGCTGACTAAAGGCGCTAACGGAGGTGAAGTGAAAATCATATGCGATGAAAACAAAAAAATAACAACCTGACCTCATATAGGGAACCAACATCAATTATTAACTTATGCATGCAGCTTCTTCTTTCAATTCCCGAAGAATTCAACATGCATAAGTTAAGTTTCAGTAATGGTTCCCTATAGTATAGATATCCACCTTCAACCTTTAATAATTAATACTTGTTTGACTCTTTGAGATTTAAAAAGAGTCAGGCAAGTATTATAAAACTTAGAAGGTGGATATCTATAAGAATCTTTGACTGCACCCAGTCAATTGACAACTTCTGACTAGAAGAGTAATATATAAGTAAATGCAAATGATTTGCATGTAAAATGGTTTCAGAGGTGTAAACATGTTTAAGAAAAGTTTAATAGCAGTGATGGTGCTGTCAATGATGCTTGCTTTAACCGGCTGCAGCAGCAAAAAGGCTGATAGCGGAAAACTTGATGTTATGGTGAGTATTAATCCTTTAAAGGAGTTTACTGAAGCGATAGGCGGAGACAAAGTAAATGTTGAGAGTCTGGTTCCTGAAGGGATGGAACCTCATGACTTTGAACCTAAAACAAAGGATTTTCAAAAACTTTCGGATTCAAAAATATTCATATATAATGGGCTTGGCTTGGAGGACTGGGCAGGTGATGTTTTAGATACCATTGATAAGAGCAAAGTGAAGGTTGTTGTGGCAACTGACGGAATAAATGTATTGAATACTGATAATATAGAGGATCCTCATGCATGGCTTTCATTGCTTGAATCAAAAAAAATGTGCGAAAACATAAAAAATTCTTTGGTTGAAGCGGATTCTGCCAATAAGGATTATTACGAGAGCAGATATAAAACCTATGCAGATTCCATGCAAAAGCTGTATGATGAAAATGCTCGGAAGTTCAGCACCCTGAAAAACAGGGATTTTGTAACATCCCATGAGGCCTTTGGGTATCTTTGCAGGGATTTCAATCTTCAGCAGAAATCAGTTGCCAACCTATTCGGAGAAGGAGAAATAACTCCTAAAAAGCTTGAGGAATTAGTTAAGTATATAAGAGTGAATAAGATAAATACTATTTTCTCGGAAAATTCAGCAAGTCAGAAGACATCTGAAACCCTGGCAAAGGATACAGGCGCTAAGATTCAGAAAATATATACACTGGAAACAAAGGAAGATAACCTGGATTATCTTGCAGCTATGAAAGAAAGTCTGAATAGAATCTATCAAAGTTTAAATAGTATATAATAAATCAGAAGAAGAGAGGAGATCTCTTCTTTTAATTTGGATATAATCATAAAGGGGAACTCAAAATAAAGAAATGGTGGTATTTTATGAGAAGTATTGAGATTTATGACAAGAACATAGAGGGTCTTAAATCAGGTATTAAGGAAATAAACTCAGGGATAGGCAGGATTGCCATATTAAGAGGAGTTGTATTTATCCTTGCAGCAATATCCATATATAACGCAGTATCCAGGAGCAGACTCCTCTTTGGGGCCGCCGGAATAATACTGGTTCTGGTTTTTATATTTCTGGCATATATCCACACAAAGGAAAAAGATAAATTAAAAGAGATGGAACTGCTGATAAGTATAAATCAGGAACACATAAAAAGGGCTCAGGGAGAATGGAAGGGGTTTCAGGATACAGGGGAAGAGTTTCTGAATTCGAATCATCCCTTTATAAATGATCTGGATATATTCGGAGAGGGCTCTGTTTTTCAGTGGATAAACACCACAAAAACATCTTTCGGAAGGGAGAAGCTCAGAGAAATTCTTTCGTTTACAAAAGTTCCGAATGAGATTGAAAAAAGGCAGAAAGCACTGAAGGAGCTTGGTGATAAGATTGATTTCAGACAGAAACTTCAGGTAATTCCACAGTTAAGTAAAAATAAGGTGAATGCTGCTGACAGGTTTATTTTCTGGGCAAAGGAAGAAAATCCATGGTTTTTATCTTCAAAAGCAAAATTTGTAAGAATTATCATGACTTCAATTTCTGTAATCACGTTACTGGCTTTGGCTATTTTCAGGATTCCCTATTCAGTATTTTTTCTGGCTTTGACGGTAAACGGGGGAATTCTCATTCTTAAGAAAAAAGATGTTGAGAAGGCCCTTAGTGAGATATACAGTTTCAAAAACAGCCTCAATATATACTGCAGACTAATTGAAACCATAGAAAATGAACCTTTTAAAGAGGAGTTCAATATAAATATACAGAACGCTTTAGTTAAGGCAGTAAAAGCCTCTGATGAAATAAGGGAACTTAAGATGATCGGGGAGATGCTCTTTGACAGGATGAATGCATTTTACTGGATTTTCAATGCTTTTCTTATGTGGGATTTTGCGCTTCTGGCAAGGCTTGAAAAGTGGAAGATAAAAAACAGGGACAGGATAGGAGCATGGCTGTATGCATTAGGAGAGATGGAGGCTTACTGTGCTTTAAGCAATGTGCATTTCGATAAGGCAGAATGGGTGCTTCCTGAAATAACTGGAGAAGAGGAGATTGAGGCAAAAGAATTCACTCATCCGCTTATAGTGCCGGAAGGAGTGAAGAATTCATTCTTTTTGGGAGGAGAAATAAGAACCTCACTGATTACAGGATCAAATATGTCTGGAAAGAGCACCTTCTTAAGAACAACAGGCTTAAATATGGTGTTTTCATATTTAGGACTTCCGGTAAATGCAGAAGCTTTTAAGACAGGAAGAATGGTTCCCTATACATGCATGAGAACCAAAGATAGTCTCGAGGAAGGTATATCCTCATTTTATGCGGAGATTCTCAGGGTTAAGAATATCATAAAGGCCACAGAAAGAGGAGAAAGGGTATTTTTCCTTCTTGATGAAATATTTAAAGGAACAAACTCTGCAGACAGGCACACTGGGGCGGAAATGCTCATAAAGCAGCTTATGGACAGAAGCTCAAGGGGACTGGTTTCAACTCATGACCTGGAGCTGTGCGAATTGGAAAAGACAGATTCAAGAATAAACAATCTTCATTTTAAGGAATATTACACAAATAACGAAATTAAATTTGACTATAAGCTGAGAAAAGGAAAAAGCACTACAAGAAATGCAGTATATCTGATGAAAATGGCGGGTATAAATTTAGAGTGAAGAAAAATGAATCCTCAAGATTTCCGGGAATTATTATTATTATTGTGTTATAATAAAAGGTAATTTAAATTAAGGATCAGGAGGGTCACATGGAGTTAAATAAGAATCAGTGGAGGTTTGTTAATACTAAAAACTTAGGATATCAGTTCTTAAAGGGAAAGAAATTAACAGGCAAAACCACTGCGGCAGTTTATAGAATTGTTAACATTGAGAATAACTACAGGCTTTTCCCTGGGGAAAAGATTGCATATATCGTTTCAAAAATAAAGCAGAAGGATAAGATTCTCAGTATTTATAATGATGCAAAAGAGAAGATGGAGGATAAGTATTTCTCCTTATTTTCATTTTTCAATAAAGGAGCGGAAGTGATTTCACTGGAAGAACTTATTTCCTCATATCTTCAGGGATATCTGAGGGAAAAAATGAATCCTATGAGGCAGGTTACATCTTATGAACAGGATGTTATTATAAGTAACCTTTATGAAAATGAAAGAATAAATTTTAAAAAATCAAGATTTATCCAGAACGTCAGCTGCGATTTTTTGACAGATGAAATAAAGTGGGTCAAATCAAACGCCTTTTCTTTCGAGGAGTACCTGATGGTTAAAAGAACCGGAAGGGAAGCGAGAATAGGAAAAAATTCATATACCAGAGAAGCGTTGTTTAAAATGACTGAAATTTATAATGAGATGCTTGTGGAAAAGGGATTGTATGATAAAGAGGACGAGGTTTATTATGCATTGAAATATGCGGAGAAGGAAACTGGAGAATATACGCATATTGTTTTTGATGACTGCACCGGCCTTACTTTGGTTGAGGCAGCTTTTGTAAATGCCCTTCTGAAGAGGGAGGAGTACAGTTCTATGGTATATATTTTCGGCGAAGAGAAGTTTCTGATTAATCCCTTCAGGGATATTGAGGGAAAAACATTCAGATTCAGCACCCAGTATATCAGTAACCTGGGAAATTTCAATCCCATTGAAGAGTATGAGTTTATAGATATAAACAAAGGAATAATAAGACTTTTTTCAAAAGATACATCTTCAAATGCAAAAGAAATTATCGTAAACAATGGGGATGAAAGCTATATTTTAAAGGAGGATTCCATTAAGGAGTTTCCTTTATTCGATAACATTGCAGCGGGGGAGCCTATTCTTATAAATGAAGATATACAGGACAGTGTTTACCTTCCTGAAGCATGGATTAAAAACAGCAAGGATACATTTTTACTTCATGTAAAAGGAGATTCAATGAAAAATGCAAATATTGACCATGGAGATATTGTAGTGATAAACAAAAGATCTTCAGCAAATCACAATGAGATAGTTGCTGTAAATATAGAGGGAAGGGCTACCTTGAAAAGGTTAAAGCTTAACGGAGAAGTTCCGGTACTGATGCCTGAAAATGAGAGCTATGAGCCTATAATTTTACAAGACAAGGAAGCTGCTATTTTAGGGGTAGCCGCAGGCATCATAAAATCAAGGAACAATCGCTGAGCGTCAGGGAGCAAGGAGAAAGTATGGGATTTGTAATAATAGATTTAGAATTTAATAACCTGGGGGAAATAAGCAAATATTTTCCTAACTTTTATGAAGAAAACAAGCATATCAGGAACCTTGAAATAGATAATGAGATAATTGAAATAGGTGCTGTTAAGCTGGATAAGTTTATGAATAAAACTGATGAGCTGAAATACTATGTAAAGCCTACAGCTTTTAAAGTATTGAATCCGAAGATTACAGAAATCACAGGTATACAGGAAGAAGATATAGAGTGTGGAATAAGTTATTTTGAGGCAATGGACAGGTTGAGAGAGTTTGTGGGAAATGAAAATATCATCTGTTCCTGGGCTAAAAATGATATAGCTGAGATAATAATAAACTCAAATTTTCATGGTTATACTGAAATTAACTGGCTGAAAAAATATCTTGATATTCAGGAGTACTGTACAAAAGTTCTGGCTCACAAAAAATCCTTAAGTCTAAAAAAGGCTCTTCTGGAACTGAAGATAAAGGTAGATGATGAAAACAGTCTCCATGATGCCTTGAATGATGCACATTATACTTCAAAGATTTTTAAGAGAATATATAATCCAAGAATTGTGAAAAATTATATTGTTCATGATATTTATAGTATGCCTGCTCTTGTAATAAAAAATCTGGAAGCCTTTAAGGTAGATTATAAAAAAGTTGATATGTCTTGTCCTAAGTGTAAAAACGAGATGCAGCAGGAACATCCGCTGAAGCTTTTCAGATGGAGGTTTGTAGGGATAGATTCCTGCAAGAGGTGCAGATGCAAAATTCTTCATGAAGTTATCATAAAGAAAACCTTGTCAGGAAAAGAAGTTTACAGTGAAATTAAGACCCCTTTAGATCAAAGAGCTTACTTTGACTTTACATATAAATTAGATAAAGTAAACTAATATAAAATATGTAAGAAAAAGGTTAAAAACACAGACAATATTGATAAAATTTTAATAATGGATTACATTTTATTAACAATTTAAATATATTGGCAAAACTATAACATTTACATTGGCGATGTGGTAAAATGATTAAGGAAGAACATTTAATATAAGGGGAACGAATATGAATATTGCATTTTTTCTTACACCTAAGAGTGAAGTGATTTATGAGAATGTTGATGCCAGTATGAGACAGGTAATGGAGAGAATGGAGTATCACGGATATACTGCAATTCCTCTCATCGACAGGGCGGGGAGATATGTAGGGACACTTACAGAAGGAGATTTGTTATGGGAGCTGAAAAACAGCTCGGATTTAAACTTTAAGAATACTGAAACAGTGAAGGTTAAGGACATTCCAAGAAGAATAAACCATAAAAGTGTTTCTATAGATTCAACCATTGAAAGTTTAATTTCACTTTCCATAAGCCAGAATTTCGTGCCTGTAGTTGATGATAATAGAACATTTATTGGTATAATCAAAAGAAGTGATATAATAAATTACTGTTACAACGGGATGAAACAAGCTCAACTTTAGTATTGGGGATACTTAAGTTCAGGAGGTATGGGATGAACGAAGAAAAAGAACAAGCTTTGCAGAGGCTTAAAACCTGTAAGGGGCAGATTGAAGGTATAATCAAAATGATTGAAGAGGAAAGATATTGCATAGATATTTCAAATCAGATCATTGCTGCACAGGCACTGTTAAGAAAAGCAAACAATTTAATTTTAAAGCAGCACATGACTCATTGTGTTCAGGAAGCTATAAAAAGGGAATATGATTCTGAAGAAAAGATAGATGAGATTTTGAAAATATTAGACAAGGTTATGAAGTAAATAACTTCAGCCTTGCTGTTTATTTAAAAGAGCTGAAAAGCTCTTTTTTTTACTGTATTTTATATTATAATAGGAGTAGTATTTTTTATAAGGAGTATTTTTATGAATTTAATGACACTTGAAAATATAAGTAAGAGTTATAGTGAAAAAGTTCTTTTGGATAATGTTTCACTAAGCATAAGCGACACAGATAAAATAGGACTTATAGGTATAAACGGAGCCGGAAAATCAACCCTTCTAAAGATAATTGGGGAGCGGGACGAATTTTTTGAGGGCAATATTTCTAAAAACAAAAACCTGAGAATAGAATTTCTATCCCAAAGTCAGGATTTTGATGAAAATGCTACTGTATTAGAACAGGTATTCAAAGGGGATTCAAGGGAAATGAAGCTTCTGAGGGAATACGAGGATATTCTCGAGTCAATGGAATCAGCAGGCAGCTATGATGGGGACAGATTGATCAAACTTCAGGGAGAGATTGAGACATTGAATCTTTGGGGGCTTGAAAGCGATGCTAAAATAATATTAAATAAGCTGGGAATAGAAAACTATCATGAAAAGGTGGGGACATTATCAGGGGGGCAGAAAAAGAGAGTGGCTCTGGCATCCTCATTGATAACACCATGCGATATACTTCTTCTTGATGAGCCTACAAACCATTTAGACAGCGATAGTATTGAGTGGCTTGAAGAATATCTCAACAACAGAAAAGGTGCACTTATCATGATTACTCATGACAGATACTTTTTAGACAGAGTTGTTAACAGGATCATTGAACTGGACAGAGGGCAGATATACAGCTATCAGGGAAATTATTCGGAATTTCTGGTTAAGAAAAGTGAGAGGCTGGAAATTGAGAAGTCTCAGGAAGAGAAAAGAAACAGGCTTATTGAGAAAGAATTAAAATGGGTAAGAAGAGGAGCCAAGGCAAGAACCACAAAGCAAAAAGCAAGGCTTCAAAGATTCGATGAATTGGTGAACTTTGAATACATAGAGCCAAGAGGAGATATAGAGCTTAATCTTGTAGGAACAAGGCTGGGCAACAAGTCGCTGGAGATAAACAATATTTCCAAGTCCTTTGGAGATAAGCTTCTTATAAATGATTTTTCCTATAATTTTAAGAGAGGCGACAGGGTAGGAGTTGTGGGAAGCAACGGAATGGGCAAAACTACTCTGATAAACCTTATTACAGGAAAGATTACTCCTGACAGCGGAACCATTGAAACAGGAGAGACTGTAAAGCTGGGATGTTTTTCTCAGGACAGTTCAGATATGGATGTGAACATGAGAGTTATTGATTACGTAAGAGAAGGGGGAGAGATTATCCCGGTATCAAACGGTGTCAATATCACTGCATCCCAGATGTGCGAGAGATTCATGTTTGACGGCACAATGCAGTATACTCTTATCGGAAAGCTTTCCGGAGGAGAAAGAAGAAGGCTTCAGCTTCTGAGGGTTCTTATGGAAGCACCCAATGTGCTTGTGTTGGATGAACCTACAAATGACCTGGATATAGAAACACTTCAGATACTTGAGGATTTCCTGGATGACTTCGGGGGAATACTTATAATCGTATCCCATGACAGATATTTCTTAGACAGATTATGCAGTAAAATATTTTCATATGAGGGACAGGGAAAAATAAAAGAGTATACAGGAAACTTCAGCGACTACCTGATAAAAAGGGAATTGAACACTGAGGAAACCTCTTCTAAAGAACCTAGGGTCCAGAAGGAAAGAAAGAAAAACAAGGATGAAAGACCTAAATTTTCATTCAAGGAACAAAAAGAATATGAAGAGATTGACGGAGTGATAGAGGCTCTTGAGGAAAAGCTTGAAAATATTGAAACAGAAATATCAAAGACAATAACTGACTATACCAAATTGCAGTCTCTTCTTAAAGAAAAGGAAGAGGCTGAAGCAGAGTTGGCTCATAAGTATGAGAGATGGGAATATTTAAATGAGCTGGCAGAACAAATTTCAAATTATCAATAAACTGAAAAGCAGCAGTGAACCTTAGAGGTGTGCACTGCTGCTTTGCCTTTTCCACATAATAACGGCATCTTCTCCGTTATCCTGATAATACTTTTTTCGTATTCCTTCTTTTATAAAACCAAACTTTTCATACAGGTTCTGAGCAACTGTATTTGAACTTCGGACTTCTAATGTAATATCCCTTGCACCTTTTGAATATGAAGTTTTCAAAAGGGCATTCATTAAGATGCTTCCTATTCCAAACCCTCGGTGGTCAGGGTGAACGGCTATATTTGTTATGTGCGATTCATCAAATATTACCCATACTCCGCCAAAGCCGATGGCTTTTCCGTTATGTAATGCAACTATATATGTAGCTAATTTATTTTCAAGTTCCTTTTCTAGGGATTCAAAACTCCAGGCTATAGGAAAAGAGAGAACAGAGACTTCATATACATCTGCCAGATGTTCAGAAGTCATCTTAACAATTCTAAGATCTTCAGGTAATATCTTTTCCATTAGTCTGTTTTCAATCTGCTTTCATATTCTCTTTCAGCCTGTGATTTTCTTAAATATACCGGAGCGGAGCTGTTTATATCATCTCTTTCACCCTTCAGAAGTCTCTGAAGGCCTAATTCTCCCAGGGAAGCAGCTCTTGTATAATTAAGGTGCTTAGGCGGAAAAATCACATTATCCCTTAGTACTTTCAATTCATTTTCATATTTTATTGTTCCATCTCCTATAAAGATAACGGGTTCTTCATAGGATTTCAGTTGTTCACCCAGTTCTTCAAGTGAAATTATGCAGTCATCGCATAATTTTTCAAGTTTTTCTCCATCAGATTTATAAACTGCTGCATATACATTTCCTCTCAACGCATCTATTACAGGACATATGATGCCTCTGAAAGTGACAACATTATATGCAAGACCATCTAAATTTGAAACAGAAATATAAGGTTTATTCAGTCCAAGACTCATTCCTTTAATTGTAGCCAGACCTATTCTAAGGCCGGTAAAAGAGCCCGGACCAGCAGATATGACAAACCCATCCAAGTCCTGAGCCTTCATGCCGTTATCCTTCAGCAGTTTGTCTGCCATAGGCATTAAAAGTACAGAATGCTGTTTTTTATCATTTAAATTATATTCTCCTAACACCTTATTATCATCCAAAAGGGCTACTGTAGCGACAGCAGTGGAAGAATCTATACTTAATATTTTCATAAATTTATCTCCTCAAAATCTTTATATCTCTCTCCGTAAGCTGTAATTTTTAGTTTTCTATAGGTTTCTCCAGCCTCAGGAAGCTTTGATATATTAATATGAACAAATTCTTCAGGAAGAATATCCTCTATGTAATTTGCCCATTCTATTAATGTAACGCCATTACCGAAAATATATTCGTCAAAGCCTATGGCCATAATTTCATCCGGGTCGCTTACCCTGTATACATCAAAGTGGAACAGTGGAATTTTGCCACTGTGATATTCATTGACAATGGTGAAAGTCGGTGAAGTTATAGTTTCAGTAACTCCCAATCCTTCAGCAAATCCCTTTGAAAAATGGGTTTTCCCGGTCCCAAGGTCACCAGTTAAACAAAAAATATCTCCAGGTCTTGCGGAAGCACCTAACTTTTTTCCCAGTTCTGAAGTTTTTTCTACAGAATCAACAATATACTCCATAATTGACTCCTTTCAATAATTACCGAAATCAAAAACATGTAAAAGGCAAGGGCAAAATGCCATCAGTTAAATAAATAAGCCTTGTCACATGCCTTAATACTTATTTTATCTAAAGTTGACATAAAAATAAAGAATATATTACAGAATCTTTAAGAAAACGTATATGAGATATATAATAATTGAAATGTAACCTATATTGTTATAGAATATAAAATGAAACTATGTTTAACATAAGGATAATTTAATCATTTCTTTAAAATTAAAAACAGAGAATTAGCGGAATAATTAATATAACAGCCAGTTCGAAAGAAATGTTAAAGAAATTATCGTGTGCCCTAATTAAATGATTTTTAAAAATATTGATAAAAAAGGATACGCAAATTGCAGCGTAGGGTATCCCGCAAATACCTGAAAATAAAGAAGGGAGTACGTTTGTCAAAAGGTGCAATATCTATGGATTTATAGATTTTTGGCAGAAGGAAGAAATTGAAGAAAATAACCTTTGGCTTAGTTATAATAAATTTTCTTATATTTATCGGACTTTTGATTTTCCCGCAAACTGTGGTCTCGAGCAAAGCAGATCATATAAGCAAGACAAGACAGCCGTATATGAATATAATAGCTTCAAATAAACCAGCTTATCTTATGATCAAGGGATTGGTAAAAGATAGACATAATGTAGAATTTTTATTGAAGAGTCAGGAAGAAATAAAAAATTTTAAGTTTACAGAAGATACAGTGAATAATATATCCAAGATGAATTTGTTTGTTTATACCAGTGTCGTGTTTGAACCTTGGACTGAAAGCTTGATAAATAAACTTGACAAGAGCAAAACCGGAATAATTGATTTATCAAGAGGTACAAAGAGCATGGTTGATGGCAGCGGAAACCAGATTCCATATTGCCTGATGGACTTTGAAAATTATAAAATTGCCTTGTTTAATATGAAAAACGAGCTTGAGATTGATGATTACAATAGTAAAAGCTTCTATGAAGATAATTATAATGCTGTGATAAAAAAATTCGAAGATAATAATCTGAAAAACCTTCAGGTTATAAAGAGCATAGAAAGTGTTGATTTTTATTTCGCAGAGTATTCAGTTGAATATTATGCTCAATATTTGAATTCCAAATCTGTCTTTCTTGATCAGAGTGCATTTGACAAGATCATAAAGAGCAAAAAGGATGCGAAGCCTTTTGTTGTATTCTATTCAGATGAAAAGGCAATAGAACTCAGCAAAGCAGCTTTGGCAGCAAAGGGAGCTGTATTCATAAAGACAACAGTTTACGATGAAAATAAAGAGTATTCAGACCTGTTAGGAGAAAATATAACCAATGCATATAATTCCCTTAAATCAGCAGGAATTATAGCAACTCAATAAAAAGTGGCTAAGTCACTTTTTATTGTTTTGTTAGGGGAAAAAGTTCTTGCATTTTTAAATATAATATGTTAACATAAGTCTTGTGTTAAATATAGGGGTATGGCTCAACGGTAGAGTAGTGGTCTCCAAAACCATTGGTTGTGGGTTCAAATCCTACTGCCCCTGCCAAGCTTAAGATCTGTGAATTCAAATGTTCACAGATCTTTTTTTATTTGTTTTATAATATTGTTCAGGATAATAAAGAATGCTATTTATAATTTAACAGGTCACAGCTTTTTTCTTCATGGGGATTTGTAATTTAAAAGTAATAAGTACAAAAAATGTGGTAAAATATATGTGCAAGGAAGCTGATATAAGGTAATTGATACGATTAATATATCAGTTGGTTAGTAATAGCAGTTTATGATGAATTAATTAAAAATATATTTCTAAAATTAAAGCTAATATAGAAGGAGGTATAAGTGATTGAAGTTAAAAACAAGGGGCAAGCTGCTCTTTTTGATTATTTTAGCTGTAATATTATTTAGTATTGTTGTTGATA
>JBEHWK010000019.1:0-33050 GCA_040217795.1 Clostridiaceae bacterium | reverse complement strand
ACTAATGGATGCATTTTTATTAGCTCTTCCAAATGTGCTAAGAAAAAGGCTTGATTTGTGTACCAAAAACTAATCGAATTATCGTCAGCTATTGAATTTTCATGGTTTATAGAAACTATTCTTGTGCGAAGTTTAAGTTATCCATTTTTAAATCTCCTAATTTCTTTAAGTAAAATTCAAATTTTCAAAAAATCCATTTATTTTTATCTGCAGAAAAAAATAAAATATACAGTATACAGATCAGTTACAAAACAAACAGCGACTGAAAAATAATCATTATCCCAGTCTCCGTGCAAGAAATAATTCATATACTAATTTATAGTATATTTAAATCCTGCAGCATTGTCAACGAATTCCATCCTAAAAATTAATTTTTATAATTTACGATAATATTACAAGTTTTAGCTCAAATAAAAAACTTGTGCGTGCTGAATTCTATAAATGCTCAAAGATTTCAACATGCACAAGTTAAATTACCACAGGTTTTCCCTATACAATTTTGAGAACAGACTATATTTCATATAATGTTCACATAAGAACAACTCTTCATTAATTCCTTCAAAAAATCATCCTGATGAAGCTAAAGTTTCAGAAAGTTCATTTCATTTAATACTGCTCTTCCAAAGGAAATATATTATATAGAAGGTCATTGCCTCATTAAAATTCCTTAAATCCAGCGAAGTTTCTTTCTTAATCTTGTCTAATCTGTACAGCAGTGTATTCCTGTGAACAAACAGTTCTTTAGACGTTTCACTGATATTCAGATCCTGCTGAAAAAACACATCTATCATCTTTAATGTGTCCTGGTCCTGATGTTTAAAATAATCCCTGTATTCCCCCACTATATCTTCTTTCAGACTCATGTCTATTCCATCCATGACCCGTTCAAAAATGATAGTGTTTGAATTTATTATTTCCCTGTTGACACCTACCCTGTCACTTAACTCTATAAGTCCTTTAAGTTTTTCTAAAATCCTGTTCAAGCCAGTATCACCATGCAGCTTCTCAAATGCTATTCTTGGCTTATTAGCACTTAACTCCTGCACATTGTTTAAAATACCGCTGCAGTGATCATAAACCTCATCGAATTCACCTAATAAAACGACATAATCTTTCCAGATGCAATACATATATTCATCATCACTATAGGAATATTGAATAATGTCATAAACCTCTTTGGAGTTCCCCTTAGCTTTTATTAGTATTATAACCCCATTATTTGCCATCTGTGTCAGTTTCTCAACATCAGCATTTTCGCTCCATTTGCCATCAATGAGCTTTGACAGGGCATTCTCCTTACTAGTATGTATCTCACTAAGTTTTTCTTCAAATATAAACTTCAGTAACGGGATATTGCTCTCATGCTGTTTTTCTATCTCAATATAATAAACAGTATCATTATACTTAATGGGGAAATGTATTCCCTCCACACTTTTGCTTTTTGAGGCTTCACAAATATAACCCCCATCATCATCCGTAACTTCAACTATATATGGAAACATTGTCATAAAATCCTTCATAAAATCTCTGAATGAACTTATTACAGAAGATTTATCACGCCCCATTTTCATCGCTCCTTTTAATAAATTGCTTTTGTTGCTTTCAGTATAGCAATAAAAGATATGAGGTTCAACAAAGGCATTCTTCATAAATTTTTCTTTGTGACATGTTACATAATTGAATTATTTTTTTTATATATTCTTACAAGGGATCTCTCTGCTTATCTTATGTAACCCCAGTAAAACAGCAACTTTGACAAATTCATTTAAACCTTTACACCCTTATTACAGTCTTTTGCAGACCTCTGCCCTCTGATGATATATTACACGTGTAAGCATTAATAGCATTTATTTATGGGAGGTCAATTATGGCAAATTTATCATTGAAACATATCTATAAAATATACCAGGGAGATGTAACTGCAGTAAAAGATTTCAACCTTGATATAAAAGATAAGGAATTTATCGTTTTCGTAGGTCCTTCAGGATGCGGTAAATCTACAACTTTAAGAATGATTGCAGGTCTTGAAGATATTTCCAAAGGGGAGCTTTACATAGGCGACAAGCTTTGTAATGACTTAGCTCCAAAGGACAGGGACATAGCTATGGTATTCCAGAACTATGCTCTTTATCCTCACATGACAGTATATGACAACATCGCTTTTGGTTTAAAGATAAGAAAACTTCCAAAAGCTGAAATAGATGTTAAGGTTAGAGAAGCTGCAAAAATTCTTGATATCGATCACCTTCTTGACAGAAAACCTAAAGCTCTTTCAGGAGGTCAAAGACAAAGGGTTGCTATGGGTAGAGCAATTGTAAGAGATGCTAAGGTATTCTTGCTTGATGAACCATTATCTAACCTTGACGCAAAGCTTAGAAACCAGATGAGAGCTGAAATAGCTAAATTACACCAAAAACTTCAAACTACTTTCATATATGTTACACATGACCAGACTGAAGCTATGACTTTAGGAACAAAGATTGTAGTTATGAGAGATGGTATAATTCAGCAAGTTGCTTCACCGACTGAAATATACAACCACCCTGCAAACATGTTCGTAGCAGGATTTATAGGAAGCCCTCAGATGAACTTCTTATACGGAAGCGTATCTGACGCAGGAGTATTAAACTGCTTAGGAAGCAACATGACAATTAAGAAGGAATTCACAGATATACTGAAATCAAAGAAATATCTTAACAAAGAAGCTATCATCGGTGTAAGACCTGAAGATTTAATAATTGTAGATTCTAATCCTGGCGCTGACTGCATAAAAGGAAAAATCGATGTAATCGAAAACCTTGGTTCAGAAGAATTCCTTCATATAATTGTCGGGGACAGAAATATCATAATAAAAACAACCCCTAAGAAGGGAATATCCGTTGGTGATGATATCTTCTTCACTTTCAATCTTGACAAGATCCACATATTTGATAAAGAAGAACAAAACACAATCTTCTAAATAACTTACCTATAAATTATAAAGGATCTATACAAAAATCATTTGCATAGATCCGGTTCACACATTTTATTTCACACACATTTTATTTTGCTATATTTAGCAGGGCTTTTTAAAGCCCTTTTTTTCTTTATATATATCCACCTTCAACTATTAACTTATGCATTTATTATGCTTCCAGTGCCAATTCTTCCTGTACATCATCATCTTTTAAATTGCGTATATCCTTCCATAACCAGATGAAGGTGATAACTGCCGCTGAAAAATCAGCCAAAGGACCTGCATATAATACTCCATTTAATCCATAAATTTTTGAAAGTATCAGTATCGCAGGAATAAGAATTATCCCCTGCCTTGATAAATTGAGAAACATTGCAGGTTTCATTTTCCCTACTGCCTGGAAATAACTCGCTCCGATAATCTGGAATCCTAATACAGGAATGCAGAAAAAGTATACTATAAGTGCATGGGTCGCAAAGCTGACAAGAGCTTCATCGGAAGCAAATATTCCGATGAACTGCTGTGGAAATAATCTTGTCAGTATATACCCTATCACCACTATAGCAGTTGCTGCTGACACTGCATACTTTAATGTTTCCTTAATACGTTCATATTTCCTGGCTCCAAAATTAAATCCTATTATAGGCTGAGCTCCCTGGCTTACACCTATTACAGGCAAAAGAAGAAGTAATTGAAGACTGTTTATGATTCCCATTCCTGAAATGGCCAAATCCCCTCCATATATCATAAGAGTTTTATTTAAAATAACATTTAACAAACTGTTTGCCATCTGCATTGAAAAAGGAGGTAACCCAATTATGAATATATTTTTTACTATTTTAAAATCTGGCAAAAGATTTTTCAAATAAAGCTTAAGGGAACTCTTTCCCATAAGGAAATATGATAATGTCCATACTCCTGAAATGAACTGGGCTATAGTTGTAGCAAGCCCTGCTCCCACCATGCCCCACTTAAAAATCAATATAAAAACAGGGGCTAACACAGCATTTATCAGTGCACTGATAAGTAGTGTAAGCATAGCAGTCTTAGGATTTCCGTCAGCACGGATGAAATTATTCATCCCGAATGCCAGTGAACCGAATATCATTCCTATAAGTATTACCTTCATATAATCCCTTGCATAAGGGAGCACAGCATCACTTGCCCCAAAAGTTCTCAGCATAGGATCTAAAAATATCAATCCCAATACAGTAAGGATAACTGATAAAGCAATTAATAATGTAACTGCGTTACCCATTATCTTCTCAGCTTCTTTCTTCTTTCCTTCCCCCAGTCTGATGGATACCAATGATGTGGCTCCTATACCCACCAGCATACCAAAAGCCATCATTACTATCTGAATAGGAAACCCTATGGTTATACCTGCTATTCCAAGTTCATTAACTCCGCGTCCTATAACCGCTCTGTCAATAACATTATACATAGCATTTACAAGGAGACCTATAATAGCCGGTGCTGAAAATGACAACAATAGCTTGGAAATCTTTTCTTCTCCCAATTTATTTGTTTTATCCATACTTTCACCTCTTCCAAATTAATTTATTTTTAATAAAACTTCGGTTAGCACTCGAACTGAATCTGACAACTTCTCCAGATCCTCTTCTCCTAAACCCTCAACCTTTTTTTTCAGAAACTCAATGACATTCTGTTTCTCACTTTCCAGGTAACGTATCCCTTCATCAGTCAGTCTTACATACGTATACCTTCTGTCCTTCTCATCGGTAAATCTTTCAATAAACTTCCTGTCTATCAGTTTCTGTATAAGCGGTGTGGTATTTGCCTTACATACACCTAACCCCTTTCCGACTTCGGAAATGCTCAATTCATTCATTTCATTTAACATAAACAGAATATTCATATGATACACTGTAAGCTCAGTATCCTTTTTTTCTTTTCCATAAGGTTTTACAAACTTATTTTTTATCAGGGGATGCAGCCAATATAAATCATAAATCATTTTTTCGAATTTTTGGTTTTCCATTGTTCCTCCAAATGGTTATGTTTTTATAATAGTTATAATTTCATTACTATTACAATACTATAACTAATTAATTTATTAGTCAAGTTTTAAATGCTTCAAGGGTGCTTCCAAATTATATGGAGGCACCCCTGGCGGAAAAATTTATATATGTTTATTATGATCTGATTATTTTATTTATTCATTATCCTCAGCATCACTTTTTTTCCGGTTTACAAGAAAAAGTACGAAATCCAGAACTTTCTCAGTAAAGGCCTTGCCGCTCATGGCAACAACAGTGCGCAGCATGGTTCCATTTATCCTTTCCTCATCCAAAATTTCTGAACCTGTATTGCTGCTTCCCTTTTTAAACACTGCAGCAGCGATAGTTTTAACTACTTTTTCCCCTACAGGATGATCCATGAGATCTTTAATTGTTGAATTTCTGGTTAATATTTTTCTGATTTTCACTGAAGATTCCACCTGCACAGTTTCTCTAAGTAAAATTTCTTTTACTGACTTCCCTATCAATATTTCAAAAACGCCTGACTCCACATGCCAATCCTTAAGCTGGACATTATAATATGCAAAGGCTCTTTTATCCAATGTGAATACAACTGTCTTTTCTTCTTCAGGTTCCAGTGAAACTTTTTCAAACCCCTTAAGCTCCTTTTCCGGACGTGGAACAGAGCTCTCAACATCCCTGATATAAAGCTGAACTATCTCTTTTCCTTTAACTTTTCCTGTATTTTTTATTTTTACCCTTACAGTAACAGACTCCTTATCAGTTATTTCTTTCTTGTCAATATTAATGTGTCTGTATTCAAAATCCGTATAGCTCAAACCATATCCAAAGGGAAACAGCGGCTCTACATCCCGGGTATCATAATGCCTGTATCCTACGAATACTCCTTCCCTGTATTCAACTTTCTCTTCATCTCCAGGAAAATTAAGATATGATGGATTGTGTTTCAGCTTCCTGGGAAAAGTTTCTGCAAGTTTTCCGCACGGGTTCACAACTCCAAACAGTATATCTGCAGCAGCGCCTCCCATGGCCTGACCCCCAAGGTATGCTTCCAGCACGCCTTTAACATTATTCAGCCAGGGCATCTCTACCGGTGCACCATTACTTAACACTACAACTGTATTTTCCTGAACTTCTGAAACCGCTTCAATTAATTTCACATGACTTTCAGGAATATTTAAATGCTTTCTGTCAAAGCCTTCTGACTCATACTTATCAGGTAATCCCACAAATAATACTGCAACATCAGCTTTCATCGCTGCTTTTTTTGCCTCACTTATTAATGACTCATCCGTTCCCTCTCCATCAGGTTCATACCCCTGGGAATATGTTAATTCAGCATCGTCCCCTGCGGCTTTTTTCATTTCTTCATAAACATTGTCCACCATAGTGGGATTTATATGGGAACTTCCACTTCCCTGATATCTTGGATTTTTGGCAAAAGCTCCAATTACCGCTATTGAGCTGTTCTTTTTCAGAGGCAGTATGCTATTTTCATTTTTAAGAAGGATCATGCATTCCCTTGCTATTTCTCTTGCTAATTTATGATGATCCTCTTTACTGTAAACCATATTCTCCTTATTATTGTCCACGACTTTGAAAACTATACTTAACAACCTTTCTGCAGCTTCATCAAGAATTTTTGCCGGTAATTTTCCTGACTTTACAGCCTTAATGATTTTTTTGACACCTCTGCCGCTGCTTGATGGCATTTCAAGTTCAAGTCCCGCTGCCATACCTGAATCTCTTTCATTTACAGCACCCCAGTCAGATATAATGACTCCTTTGAATCCCCATTCATTCTTAAGAACTTCAGTCAGAAGCTTCCTGTTTTCAGAACAATATTCACCATTGACCTTATTATATGCACACATGACAGTCCAAGGTTTTCCCTCTTTTACAGCTTCCTCAAAGCTTGCAAGATATATCTCTCTTAAAGTACGCTCGTCAACAACGGCATTAATGGACATCCTTCTGTACTCCTGATTGTTTACTGCAAAATGTTTAAGAGACGTCCCTATTCCCTGGCTCTGCACCCCTTTAATAAAATTAGCTGCCATTTTTGATGATAAATATGGATCTTCTGAAAAATATTCAAAGTTTCTTCCGCATAATGGCGAACGCTTTATATTTGATCCAGGTCCCAACAATATTGAAACATTCTCTGCCTGGCACTCTTCACCTAAGGCTTTGCCCAATTTCATTACAAGGTCCTTATCCCAGGAACAGGCAAGTCCTGCTGCTGAAGGGAAACATGTTGAGGGTATGCTTTCGTGAATTCCCAAATTATCAATTTTACCTTCTTGTTTTCTTAATCCATGAGGGCCGTCTGCCATCATTATCGATGGTATTCCTAACCTTTCAATACCCTTTGTTCTCCAGAAATCCGAACCTGAAAAAAGACTTGCCTTTTCTTTTAAAGTCATTTGTAAAATTAACTTTTTTAAATTTCTGTACACGATATTACCCTATTCTCCCTTCTTGTAAATATATTCCCTGCACAATAAACCCTATCTGCTAATTTAATTATATCAGTTTATATTTTAGTTGAATTATATTTACATTTATTTAACTTGAAAGTTTTTCTTCATATTGATTTTCTGTCCAATGTTAAGGATAATATACTTATAATTCGAGAAAATGTTTACAAAACTTTTATTTTTATGAAGAAGGTGAAAATATGCTGATATCAGACAGTTGTGTTGATTTTAATGACCAGGTATTTGGCACTGCTCAAATTGAAAGAATACCCTTTAAAATTACAATTGATCAGTACGAACTTATTGACAAGAATTTAGATAAATCCATGTTACTTTTAAAAATGAAGGAAACTAAAAACAAGATTTCAACATCATGTCCATCTCCAAATGATTTTTTGGAGGCGTTTCAAAAGAACGAGGAAAACTTTGTTGTGACTATTTCCTCAAAATTAAGCGGTTCCTATAACAGTGCACTGACTGCAAAAGAACTTCTGTCCCAAAATAACCCGGACAGCTTTGTTTATATTTTTGACTCTAAGACTGCTTCAGCAGGAGAAAGTCTGGTTGCATTGAAAGTTAAAGAGCTATTGGAAGAAAACTTAAATCCCTCTCAAACTATCCAAAAGGTAAATGAATATATTTCACAATTAAAAACATTGTTCATTCTTAATTCCTTGGACAATTTAGCTAAAAACGGCAGAATTAAAAACTATCAGGCCTTAATAGGAAGCCTGCTGAACATTGTACCTATTATGTGTGCGAATGATGATGGAGAAATTATAGCGAAAGAAAAGGTCAGAGGCAGAAAAAAAGCTTTTTCAAGATTGGTTGATCTCATTGGAGAAAGCTCAGTGGATTTTAAAAATACCTTATTGGCTATTACACATGTAAATGCACCCGAAAAAGCCCAGGAACTTAAAGAAGCAATAAAAAGCAAATATCCATTTAAGGAGATACTTATTTTTGAAGCAAGCGGCCTCAGCTCAGTATACGCTGATAACGGGGGAATTATAATCGCGTTTTAATATTAGTAAAATATGTCAAAAGAATCCACAGAATTTAGATTTTTCACTCTTAATTCTGTGGATTTAATTATCGCGTTCCTGCCTGAAACAAAAACTTATATATCTTTATAAAAATTTATTGCCTCTTCAGCATTTCCATTGAAATAAAGATAGGGTATAATCTGTTTAATAATTTTAAAAAAGAAATGGTGATGAATTATGGAAATGACAGAGAAACAAATAGAAAAATATCTAAAAAGAATAGGCTATGCAGGGAATCTTGAACTTAAAGGAGAAACATTAAGAAAACTCCAAAATGCCCATTTAAAAAGCATCCCTTACGAGAATCTTGATATTCTTAACAATATCCCTCTTTCTCTTGAAAAACCTGATTTATTTCATAAAATTATCGAGACCCGCAGAGGTGGATATTGCTTTGAACTGAATTCCTTGTTTTGCTGTTTACTAAAAAGCTTAAATTTTAAGGTGACAAATTTCTTAGGCAGGTTCATTATAGGTGAATCCAGTATCCAGATGAGGCGCCACAGAATACTGAAAGTTGAAGCAAAGGATGGAACATACTTGTGTGATGTTGGGGTACGCAACGAATCTCCTCGTACAGCTCTAATCTTTGCTGAAAATCTTCTTCAAACTGATGGATTCTCACATTACAAGTTTGTTAAAGAAGATTTCTGGGGCTGGGTTCTCTGGCAAAAGGAAAAGGGGAAAGAGTGGACAAGACTCTATGGCTTCACTGAAGAGCCTCAATTAGATATAGACTATATTATGCCATCATTTTATTGTGAGAAACATCCCGATTCTGATATGAATAAATTCATGAAGATATCAATTTTTACAGACACAGGAAGGGTTTCACTTGTGGATAGAACCTTGATAATTTCTGACGGAGCAAATGGTTTAAAACAGAGTACCTTAGAAAGAAGTGAAGAAATTATAGAAGTTCTCAAGAAATACTTCGGAATTATAACAAAATTACCCGACTGAAATTTCAGCTATAAAATTTAATAAAAAATATGACTTTATTAGTAAAGGTATGCTTCTTAATAAAAAGAACCATACCTTTGTTTTTACTCAAACTTAAAAGCTTCAAAATGAAACTTTGCAATCTTCAAGCCGGTATTCTGATGAACATTGTTCCTATTCAGATACCCTGCCTGAAACTTTTGGGGGACTTGCCCTTTATCTTCCTGAAGACCTTTGAAAAGGCCAAAGGATCACTGTATCCCACTGAACGGGATATGTCGCTTATGGAGAGCAATTTATTCTTCATAAGTTCACACGCCTTGTTGATTCTATATTTCATGAGATATTCCTGGGGTGAAATACCCATATTCTCCTTAAAAAAGCTGCTGAAATAATTTCTGTTCAATCCTATGTTTTGGGCCATTTCCCCAATCCTGACAGGATGTGAATAGCTGGCTTCTATAAACTGAAGTGTTTTTTTTATATATATTTCCTTATAATTATTCCCTGCATCAATGTGCTCATTACAATTCTCAATAAGTTCTGAAAGGAAAATACACAGCAGTCCCTGAAGCCTTAACTCCTTTCCATACTTTAAATTTACCGAGTTTCTCATATCTTCGAAACACTTTCTCACAATATCATCATTTTCACATTGAAATATAGGATTTTCCCTGCTCAAACCGGCAAGCTTCAGACAGCTTTCAGCTTTTATCCCCCTGAAACCTACCCATGTATAAATCCAAGGAGATTCATTATCAGCCTCATAGCGGGTTATCACATCAGGACATATCAGAAAACCCTGGTTCTTTTGCAATTTATATGACTTGCCGTCCACATAAAAGGCACCTGAACCTTCAAGTATGTAATGTATCAGAAAGTGATCCCTTACTGCTGGGCCAAAGGAATATGACGGCTTACATTTTTCCATACCGCACTGATATACCAAAAGATCAGCTGCCTCCTTATTAAGGGTATCAAAGAAGGTAATTTCGACATTATCCTCCACTTTTTTCATTCCTCCTCTTTTAGTCTTTTTATAACTTCTTAAATTATACCATGTTTCCCTAAGATAATTCCATTTTATTTATACCAGATACATTTATAATACTAATTAATAAGAAATGGTTTTCTACAAACTCTAGAAAGGAAGATATTATAATGAGTTTAATTTACAATGAAGAATCAAAAGTTTTCCATCTTAAGACAAAAAACACCAGCTATGTGATGCAATTATATAAAGGATACCTTTCTCACCTGTACTGGGGAAGAAAAATTAAGAAAGAAAATCCTTTGGAACTTCTCCCAATCAGACAGAGAGGATCTTTTTGTCCAAATCCTGATCCAAGGGATATAATACTTACTCTTGACACTTTGCCTCAGGAATACCCTGCATACGGAAATTCAGATTTTGGTACCCCTGCATATTCAGTACAGCTTGAGAACGGCTCCACTGTAACTGAACTCAGATATGAATCCCACAGGATTATTAAAGGGAAGCCCCAGCTTGAAGCACTCCCTTCTACTTATGTAGAAAGGGACGATGAAGCTGAAACTCTTGAAATAGTATTAAAGGATACACTAATAGGATTAAAAGTTGTTCTTACTTATACAGCTTACGAAAATCACGATGTCATAACAAGAAATGTACGCTTCATAAATGAAGGCAATACAAAATTGAGACTTCTTCGTGCTTTAAGCATGAGTGTTGATTTCGATAACAAGGACTACGATTTCCTTCACCTTCACGGAGCATGGGCAAAAGAAAGAAATATAGAGAGAAGACCTCTTTTAAACGGAACACAATCTATCGAAAGCAGAAGAGGTGCAAGCGGACACCAGCACAATCCTTTTATTGCTCTTTTAAGCAAAGATGCAACTGAAGATCATGGAGATGCTTATGGTTTCAGTCTGGTTTACAGCGGAAACTTCCTGGCTCAGGCCGAAGTTGACCAATATGAAACTACAAGGGTTTCAATAGGAATAAATCCCTTTGATTTCACCTGGTTACTGGAACAAGGCGAATCCTTCCAGACTCCTGAAGCAGTGCTTGTTTACTCTTCAAATGGGTTAGGCGGAATGTCCAGAACTTACCATAAGTTATACAGAACCAGATTATGCAGAGGAAAGTTCAGAGATAAAACAAGACCTGTATTGGTAAACAACTGGGAAGCTACCTATTTTGATTTTAATGCAGAAAAAATTGAAAGCATTGCAAAAGCAGGAAATGATCTTGGAATTGAACTGTTTGTATTGGATGACGGCTGGTTCGGAAAGAGAGATAATGACGATTGCTCTTTAGGAGACTGGGTTGTAAACTCAAGAAAATTGCCTGGAGGATTAGCAGATTTAGCAAACCGCGTAAATGACCTTGGAATGCAATTTGGGCTTTGGTTTGAACCTGAAATGGTTTGTCCTGACAGTGACTTATACAGAAATCATCCTGACTGGTGCCTTCATGTTCCAAACAGAACACGTTCAGAAGCAAGAATGCAGCTTGTATTGGATTTATCAAGAAAAGATGTCTGCGATTATATAATCAAGTCCGTATCTGATATTTTAAGCACAGTTAATATAAGCTATGTTAAATGGGATATGAACAGAAACATGACAGAAATAGGTTCTGAACTCCTTCCTGCAGAGAGACAAAGAGAAACGGCACACAGATATATGCTTGGACTTTACAGGATTATGGAAGAAATAACTTCCGCATTCCCAAATGTATTATTTGAAAGCTGTTCAGGCGGAGGCGGACGCTTTGACCCTGGAATGCTCTACTATATGCCACAAACCTGGACCAGTGATGATACTGATGCAGTTGAAAGATTAAAAATCCAATATGGTACCAGCATAGTTTACCCTATCAGTTCAATAGGAGCACACGTTTCTGCAGTTCCAAACCATCAGGTTAAGAGGAACACTTCTCTTAAAATGAGAGGAGACGTTGCCATGTCAGGAAACTTCGGTTACGAACTGGATCTTACAAAATTCACTGATGAAGAAAAAAATGAAGTGAAAGAACAGATTAAACAATATAAAGAACTTAGGGAACTTATTCAGTTCGGTGACATGTATCGTCTGCTCAGTCCTTTTGAAGGAAATGAAACTGCATGGATGGTTGTGTCTGAGGACAAAACTGAAGCCTTTGTTGCATATTTCAGAGTACTTGCCGAACCTAACGGACCTATCAGAAAAGTATCCCTGAAAGGACTCGATCCAGACAAAGAATACTCCGTATCCGGCAAAGAAGGTATCTTCGGAGGAGACGAATTAATGTATGCAGGACTTGTGATACCTGATCTTCAGGGAGACTACCAAAGTATTGTATGGCACTTAAAAAGTAATAAGAACATTTAACGGAGGTATCAAGGATATGTCTATATTAGAAAATTTAAAAACTGAATTCAAAAATAAATTTGATAAAGAAGCTGAAAGAATATTTTTCGCACCAGGAAGAATCAATTTAATAGGAGAACATACTGATTACAACGGCGGGCATGTTTTTCCCTGCTCAATCACTATAGGAACTTATGCCCTTGCAAGTTTCAACAACAGCGGCAAATGTTCTTTATATTCCATGAACTTCAAGGAAATAGGAACAATAGAAATTGATCTTGATAACCTGGACTATAATAAGGAAGATAACTGGACAAATTATGTAAAAGGAATGATAAAACACCTTAAGGAAGCCGGTCACAAAATAAATAAAGGTATGGATATCTTATTCTACGGTGAAATTCCAAACGGTTCCGGTCTCTCCTCTTCTGCTTCACTTGAGCTTGTAAGTGGTGTTCTGCTTAAGGGAATGTTTGACCTTGATATCGATATGATAGGCATCATCAAAACAGGAAAAGCTGTAGAAAACAATTATATAGGCGTTAACAGCGGAATTATGGATCAGTTTTCAATAGGAATGGGAAGAAAAGATAGCGCCATCTTGCTTGACTGCAATACATTAAAATACTCCTATGCCCCAATCAGGCTTGATGATTACAATATTATAATCATGAATACAAATAAAAGACGTGAACTTGCGGATTCAAAATACAATGAAAGAAGATCTGAATGTGAAAAAGCCTTATCTCTCCTTCAGGCTGAGGTTAATGTCAGCTCTCTTGGGGAACTTGATATTGAAACCTTTGAAAAACACAAACATCTTCTTCAGGATGAAACTTTAGTAAAAAGAGCAAGACATGCAGTTTATGAAAATGTAAGAACATTGAATGCCCTTGAAGAATTAAACAACGGGAATATAGAGGCCTTGGGAAAATTAATAAATGAATCTCACATCTCATTAAAGAATGATTATGAGGTTACTGGAAAGGAACTTGACACTCTGGTTGAAGCAGCCTGGAAACAGGAAGGAACACTTGGTGCAAGGATGACCGGTGCAGGATTCGGAGGTTGTGCAATTGCAATCGTGAGAAAGGATGCTACAGATTCATTTATTAAAAACGTATCAGATATTTACTTAAATGAAATAGGATATAAAGCTGACTTCTATATCGCAAGCATAGGAGACGGTGCAAGGGAGGTAAAATAATGAGCGTATTGGTTTTAGGGGGAGCCGGATACATCGGTTCCCATGCAGTATATAAATTAATCGATAAAGGTTATGACGTTATTGTTATAGATAACCTTCTGACTGGCCACAAGGCAGCTGTCTCTGAAAAAGCAAAATTTTATGAAGGTGATATCAGAAATATTGACTTTCTGAGAGAGGTTTTCTCCAAAGAAAAAATAGATGGGGTTATGCACTTTGCAGCCAACTCCCTTGTAGGAGAATCAATGACAAACCCTATAAAATACTTCAATAATAACGTATACGGAACAGAAGTGCTGCTTACTGCCATGAATGAATTCAATATCAACTATATAGTTTTCTCTTCAACTGCAGCAACTTATGGTGAACCAAAAGAAGTTCCAATAACTGAAGAAAGCGAAACAAACCCAACAAACCCTTATGGTGAATCAAAGCTTATGATGGAAAAGATGATGAAATGGTGCGATAAAGCTTATGGAATGAAATATGCTGCACTTCGTTACTTCAATGTTGCCGGTGCAAAAGAGGATGGCTCCATCGGCGAAGACCACAATCCTGAAACACATCTGATTCCCCTGGTTCTTCAGGTACCTCTTGGCAAAAGAGAGGCTATAACCATATACGGGGAAGATTACGATACAGAAGACGGAACCTGCATAAGAGACTATATCCACGTTGAAGACCTTGTTGATGCACATATACTGGCACTTCAGTATTTAATAAAAAATAATACCAGTGAAGTTTTCAATCTTGGAAGCAGTACCGGATTTTCAGTTAAGGAAATTATTGAGGTGGCAAGAAAAGTAACTGGTCATCCAATACCTGCGGTAACAGGCGAAAGAAGAGCCGGAGATCCAAGCAAACTTATTGCCTCATCTAAAAAGGCTAAGAAGAAATTAGGCTGGACTCCAGTCAAAACCAATGTGGAAAAAATCATACAAGATGCCTGGAACTGGCACAAAAACAATCCAAAAGGATATGATGACAAATAGCACCACTTCAAAAATAAAAAGGAGGACTTTATATGGAAGTTCAAAACAAAATTCAGCTGCTGGTTAACAAAGCAATTGAGTGCGGCTTAATAAAAAAAGAAGATGAGATATACTCCACTAACCAGATTATCGGTTTACTGGGAATACAATCAATAGAAAAAAGAACTGTTGAAAACTCTTCAGAAAGCATTCCTGATATCCTTGAAGAATTATCAGATTATGCTGTGAAGAACAATATTATTGAAGACTTATCTGATGAAAAAGAAATTATAGAAAGTAAAATCATGAATTGCTTTATGAGCAAACCATCAGAAGTTATAAGAGAATTCTATGCAAACTATGAAAAAAGTCCCCTTGCCGCCACAAATTATTTTTATCAGTTAAGCCAAAACAATAATTATATACAGACAAAAAGAATCGCAAAAAACATAAGCTATAAAGTTAATACAGCTTATGGGGATTTAGATATAACCATCAATCTGTCAAAACCTGAAAAGAATCCAAAGGATATTGCCAAAGCCAAGGAAGTAAAAAGCACAAATTATCCCAAATGCCTTTTATGCGTAGAAAATGAAGGTTATGTAGGAAGAATAAATCACCCTGCCCGTTCAAACCACAGAATAATTCCGGTAGGACTGTCAGGCCAGAAATGGTTCCTTCAATACTCCCCTTACTCTTACTATAACGAGCACTGCATTGTTCTTTCTGAAGAGCACAGGGATATGAAAATTGATGTAAATGTATTTGAGAGACTTCTGGGGTTTGTGGAGAAATTCCCTCACTATTTTGTAGGATCAAACGCCGACCTTCCCATTGTAGGCGGTTCAATCCTCACTCACGACCATTATCAGGGAGGTAATTACGAATTCCCAATGGCAAAGGCAGAAGATGAATATACCTTCAGCCTCAATGGATTTGAAGATGTTGATTTTTCTATAGTAAAATGGCCAATGTCAGTTATCCGTTTAAGAAGTGAAGAAACGTCCTCCTTAGTCAAGGCTTCAGATTATATATTATGGAAATGGAAAAATTACAGTGATAAGGAATGTGAAATCCTTGCCTTCACCAAAGATACTCCTCACAATACAATAACTCCAATAGCAAGAAAACGCGGCAGCAAATATGAAATTGACCTGGTACTGAGAAATAACAGAACCAGCGAGGAACATCCTTTAGGCATTTTCCATCCTCATGAAGATGTTCAGCATATAAAGAAAGAAAATATCGGCCTTATTGAAGTTATGGGGCTGGCAGTTCTTCCTGCAAGACTTAAAAATGAGCTGAAGGAGGTTGAAAGTTACCTTCTGGGTGAAACAGACTCAGCAGCAGAATACCATCTGCAATGGTGCAAAGAACTTCAGAATGAATACAAAAATGAATTTACAAAAGAAACTGTTCACGATATCATAAATAAAGAGACAGGATACAAATTCATGAAAGTGCTTGAAGATGCCGGTGTCTATAAAAGAAATGAGGCTGGTTCTCAAGGATTCAAGAGATTCATAAGCACTCTTTAACCATTAATCAAATAACATAGCAGTTAAAATACAGATGTCTGAATCCTCATGCTTTACTGAAAAAGTTTTTGAGGTTCAGACATTTAATTAAAGGGAACCAACCTTTACAATAGATAAAATTTAGGGGTGAAATCCATGTATACTTTACTCTTGGTTGATGATGAGATATTAGAGCTTGAAACAATACGTGATTATGTAGATTGGGCAGCACTTGGCATTAAAATAGCAGGTACATCAAAAAACGGAAGGGATGCTCTGGCAAAGGCTGATGAACTTAAACCTGATATTATAATAACAGATATTAAGATGCCCATAATGGATGGAGTTGAATTCAGTAAAAAACTCCGTGAATTCAACAGCACTTCAAAGCTTATTTTTCTTACTGGCTATGATGATTTCAGTTATGTTAAAAATGCATTTGATGTTGAAGCTTCCAACTATATTCTTAAACCCTTTTCTATGAAAGATCTTACTGAATCAATAAACAAAGCAAAATCTGAATTAGAAAAAGACAGACTTGCATCTGATTCCATAAAAGTATTTGCAGAAAACAAATTCAGATCTATACTTGAAGGCAAAATCTCAGATACAGAAGATGCAATAACCAGCCTTAAAAAAGTCAGTGAACATAACTTCACCTCCTGCTCCTATATTCTTATGGCAGCTTACTCTGATGATAAGATACTGGATGACTTAAAACATGCTGCCTTGTCAATTGATGAATATGCGCAGGTTCTTGACTATGATTCCTTTTACATTATACTTATTAATTACGAATTGATTAAAGACACAGGGATAGAAGAAACTGCATCTGAAATTCAGAGAATGGTTACTGATACTTTCACGAGTCATCTGGATATATTGTACTCTGAATCCTCACTTCAGCTTCCAGAGTTGAAAAATGCATATGATAAACTTATTTCCTTTAAAGATATCTTATTTTATAATGAAAAAAACAGCATAATCAATATTTCCAAGGTTGTTAAAAAGCCTGAAATCTTTATTGATATTCCATCAATGGAACATAAAATAACTGAAGTACTCTTTTCTTATGACCAAGAGAAGGTTGAACAAGTCATTAATGATTTTTTCAGTTATATAACGGAAAACAAACTTCCTAAAAATGCTGTTTTTGAAGCTCTCTTCAATATTCTTCTATACCTTTGGGAAGAATTTTTCAAGTTCAACCCTGATTTAAGCGCTGAGGCCCCGGCCAGGAACGTCCTATGGAATGAACTTATGGAATGCAGGGATATACACGATGCAAAGAGACTGACTGCTGAACAGATAAATAATATAGCAAGCCACCTGATTTTAAAGCATGAAGATAAAAACCAGTTCATAATAGACAAGATCATGAAGTTTATTGAAAAAAACTACAGCAAACCTATAACTATAAACGATGTAGCAGATGAAGTGTTTCTTTCACCAAATTACATAAGAAATATCTTCAAGAAGAAGACAGGTGAAACATTCCTTGAATATCTGACCACCTTCAGGATGAAAAAAGCTGCTGAACTTCTTAAAGACAAAAATCTTAAGGTTCATGAAGTGAGCAATATGGTGGGGTACGAAAATGTGTCATATTTTTGCTCAATCTTTGCGAAAAAATATCTGGTAACACCATCTGAATACAGAAATAAATATTAATCAAGGATAGATTTTATGTTTAAAAGAATATACTGTTTTTTAAGTTCCTCTGTTAATTCATGCATGCAGAAAAACCGCATGATTTTGTATTTTTCTAAAAAATATAAATCAAACAGGAAAATCAAAGCCCTCACTAAACGCATTAACAACCTGAGTATCCGGAAAAAGTTTTTCATCGGATATCTTTTGGCTGCTTTAATTCCAATGTGTATTATAACTTTCTATTCCTATAACACCACAAAAAACAATCTTATTAGACAAAGTTATGCCGACATGGAAAACAGCCTCCTTCAAACCAATAAGAATATTGAAAATACCCTGGAGACCTATTCAAGAACCAGCGCATTGATCTATTTAAATACTACACTTAAAGACTATCTTGGTCAAAATTACAGAAACAGCAGCATTGAAGATGCTTATTATTATTTTAACAACTATTTTGGAAACATTTTAAGTTCAAACACTGGAGTTTCTCTTGTTACCGTGTATACAAGCAATGAAACCCTGCCCCCGGATAAATACTTCATCAAACCATGGAACAGTTCAATAAGACAGGAGAACTGGTACAGCAAGTTAACATCCTCCACTGGGAACACAGTATATGGAAGCACCTTTAAGAATGAAAATAACAGGTATGTTTTTACTGTTTTAAGATATCTCAACAGTGGAAATATTACTTATCCATATGGAATCCTGGTAATGACCATTGATGAGAATCAGCTTTATTCACTTATTGAAAACTCTTCAGCAGGCAGCTTCAGTTATATTATAGACGAAAAAGGCTCCATAATTTCCTGCAAGGATAAATCAATGCTGACCAGTAATATCGGCAGTCTGCTGAATATTGGCGCCAGTCAACTCTCAGAAAACGGAAGTCAGGAAATAACATATAATAATAATGATATGCTTATGGTTTATAAAAGCATGGGGAATGGCTGGAAAACCATCACCCTTGTACCATATGGAAATATTATCTCTTCTGCAAGGAAATCTGCTTCCTTTGTTTTCTTGGTTTTCACAGCAGGGATTCTTCTTGTAAGCATTCTTATATACCTTCTGTCAGCCATCTTAACTAAAAGGATTAATAAAATAGCTAAGCAGGTTGAATACATAAAATTAGGCAATTTTGATATACAGATTAACGATGCCGGTGGAGATGAGATAGGAAAACTTTCTGATGCATTCAACAGAATGAGTAAAAAGCTAAAATTTTTAATTGAGGAAGTTTACCAAAAAGAACTCCAGAAAAAACAAGCAGAGATGAATGTACTCCAGGAGCAGATAAACCCTCATTTTTTATATAACGCCCTGGCATCAATCTCTTCTCTGGCACTTCGAAGCAACGATAAAAATGTAAATGAAATGACCTCACTATTAGGCAAGTTTTACAGATTATCATTGAACAAAGGCAGAAATATACTAAGTGTACATGATGAAATGGAACTCACCAGGTATTATATCAAGATCCAGGAAATCAGGTTCCGAAATCTTATTAAGGTCTTTTATGTCCTGGACGAATCCCTCATGGATTTTAAAGTTCCAAAGCTTATTCTTCAGCCTTTTATAGAAAACAGCATAAATCATGGGATATGGGATGACGAAAGAATCATAAGCATAATTATTAAACTATATGAAGAAAATGACCATTTAATTTTTGAAATAATAGATGACGGTATGGGAATTGACAGGAAAGTTTACTCTTCTTTGCTCACAGGTATTTCAAGAGAAGAAGAAGGATTCGGCACACGAAATGTAAATAAGAGAATAAAGCTCTACTATGGTGAGAACTACGGCATCAATATCTTCAGTAAACCTGGAATAGGCACTCAGATAAAGATTACACTTCCATTACAAAAATAGCACCCAGGAGTACTTCCGGGTGCTGTTTACTATTTCCAAAGCTTTTTCCTTGCTTCATAATTTTCATTGATAACTTTTTCTACCTTTTCTAGTCCTGCACTGTCCATGTCAGAAATCATTTTGTGATATAACCTTACACACTCCTCTTCAGAAGCAGCATCAATGATTTTAGGAAAAGCTTGAATAAAGATTTCCGAAACATTCTGATACATAAGTCCTTCCCTCGTTTCGCTTTCAGGCAGAAGCAATTCATATTCAGCTGTATCCCAGGATGATCCTTTCATATTTTTATCAGCCTCAATCTGTTCCTGGCTTTGAATGTATTTTTTTGTAAGGTCATAAGGAGTTCCATCCGACCCATTGCCATTTTTTATGAACCAGGTCCACTTCCTTATTCCGGTATCTCCTGACGCAGCTGAAGGGTTTTCCCTAAAAGCTTGTAATATTTTATCCGTTGGTTTATGCTTTCCATCAACTATATTCCATGACTTTCCTTCAATTCCCCAAAGCATCAGATACTGACCTTCTTCGCTTGACAGGAAATTAATAAGCTTCATGGCACTTTCCGGATTCCTGCAATTATTTGTAATTCCGATAGCATCCCATCCCAGGGAACTCCTGGCTCCATAGGTGGTTTCAGATGACTGAACACCATTCCCCACTACATTATAGGAGTACATCTGCGCCTTTTCTCCAATAGTTTTTTTCATTTCCGCGTTTGAATCCGCAACATCCCAATAGCTTCCTAAAGTGACAAATGTTCTTCCTTCAGAAACCTTTTCCTCCCAAAGCTTTTTCTTATTGGCAACCCACTCTTTGTCAATAAGCCCCATCCTGTACAGTGAATTGAAATACTTCAGCATTTCCAGATACCTTGGGTCCCTTGCATCATATTTAAGTTTCCCATTTACCTGATAATAGGTCTTGAGACCAAACATTCCCTTCATAGTATGAATTACTCCAAACATATTATCAGCCGGGAAAGTCAGAGGCAATGTGCTTTTGCCATTTATTACAGGGTATTTTTCCTTAAATTCCATTAAAGCCCTGGTAAATCCATCCTGTGTAAACCCCTTTCCATTTTCCGCCTTGTCTCCTGCCAGATCTTTTAATATATCCTGTCTCATAAGCATGCCGAACATAGGCTCAGAACTTTCTCCATACCAGTTTGGAAGATAATAAATATTACCTGCTATCCCCTTAATTTTATCCAATGTACCTCCATACATTGATGTTACATTTTCTCCATACTTCTGTATCAGCTCATTTAAAGAAATTAGAGCTCCGGCAGATATGTATTTATCAACAGTAGATCCGTGTCTGTCCATAAGAACCATGTCCGGGTAATCTCTATTTGCAAGCATAAGATTCAACTGTTCTTCTGAATTTCCTGTGTGAGGCATTATTTTGACTGTCACACCGGTTCTTCTTGTAATTTCTTTTGCCACATCATCTGTAAAAGCATCATCTGTATTCTTATCATAAAATGTCAGAACCACCGTTTCATTAGAATTATCCCCGTTTGTCTTTTCAGCATTTCCGCATGCAGTAAAAACAGGAGCAGCCATGGCCACAGCTAGCAAAATCAGGAAAAACCTATTCATTAATTTCCACATAATTATTCCACCTCAAAACATAATCACATATTTATATTTTCCCATATATTCATACTCTTTACCAAAAACTTTTTAAAAAAATATGCCCTCCATGAAAACTTCAACGGAAGGCATACTATATATAGAGAGATTATTATAAGAGGCTATATTATGATTTTACAGCACCCTGAGTCACTCCGTTTATAATCCACTTTTGTGCTATCAAGTAAACTATTACCATAGGAGTCAATGCCATCAGGTATGAAGAAAATGCTAGGTTGTAATCAGTTCCAAACTTTGATTGGAATACATACTGTACAAGCGGTAGTGTCATGTCTGACTGATCATTTAAAATTATCAGAGGAAGCATAAAGTCATTCCATGCCCATAAGCTTGTAAGAATTGCTACTGTGGCATTGATTGGTGCCATTAACGGGAATATTATTTTCCAGAAAGTTGTCCATGAATTACACCCATCAATAAATGCTGCTTCTTCAAGAGATCTTGGAATTGAACGTATATATCCTACATAAACAAATATGTTAAAGGCGATTCCATATACTACATACAGGAAGATAAGTCCTCCAGGATTGTTCATACCAAGCTTGGAAGTCTGCTTAACCAGCGGAAGCATTATAATGGGAAACGGTATGAACAGCGCACTTACAAAATAGTAGTAAAGCCCTTTGAAAAACTTGTTTTTATCCATGTGTCTTCCGATTGCATATGCAACCATTGAATTTGTCAAAATTGTTAATACTACTGTGAATACCGTAATAATGGCACTGTTCTTTAGGGCATTAAAGAAGTTGGTTGCCTTAACTGCACGTACAAAGTTTTCAAAGTGCATTCCCACCGGGAAAGCAAATACTGAGTCTGCTAATTCCTTAGGTGTTTTTAATGCGATAGATATTGCCATGTATAGAGGAAATAAAATAGCTATAGATCCTGCTGCGATTAAGGCTGTTACGCCCCAGTTTACTTTCTGTTTCATTAAACCTCAACCTCCCTCTTCTGTAAAAACTTAATCTGTAAAACGGAAATTATTATTATTACAACTAGATAAACAACTGAGTTTGCTGATTGATAAGCAAATTCTCCCCCAGAGAAACCTTGCTTATAAATCATTACAGCTATTGATTTTGTAGCTATACCAGGACCTCCGTTTGTAAGCGCTATAATATGATCAAATACCATCAGGAAGTTCTTCATTGAAAGCACCATGTTTATTGTGAAGAAAGGTGCTATCATAGGGAAAGTGATGTGCCAGAACTCCTGCCACTTGCTTGCACCATCCAAATTAGAAGCTTCATATAAATCTTCAGGCACAGTCTGTAAACCTGATAAATAAAGTATAGTGTTGAAAGCACAAGCCTGCCACACTGCCATGATTACTACTCCAACCCAAGCCAGTTTTTCACTGCCAAGGATGTTAAAGGATAAAGCTTTCATTCCAAGATTAACTCCAAGAACCGGTATTACATTAGAAAAAATATAGTTAAAAATAAACCCTAAGACAAGAATACTTAAAATGTTAGGAAAAAAGTATAATGCTCTGAAGAAATTTTTAAATTTTATTTTTGCATTAAGTCCCATAGCTATTAATAGGCTCAATACATTTACAAGTATTGTACTGATAATTGCAAATTTAAATGTAAACAAATATGATTTTAAAATATTAACATCCTTAAAAATATTCAGGTAATTCTTCAGACCTACAAACTTATAACTCACACTTATACCATCCCAGTTTGTGAATGAATAGTAAATCCCCTTAAGCACCGGGAATGTGTGGAAAGAAGCAAATAGTATTACTGCTGGTATTGTCATTAAGTATATTATGATATCAATTTTCTTTTTCTTTTTGGCTATGACCGTTGATGTGTCTGCAGTTGAATTTGACAAACTTTTCGTGCTCATTAATTTTCCCCCTCTTATAATAAATCCATGAGAAACTGGACCTAAGCCCAATTTCCTCCACCTGATATTCATTTAATTACTTACGATTTTGTATCGCATCCCATTCTGTATCCATGCTTGTTAAGAACGCATTTGTATCCTTGCTCTTAGCTAAAGACTGAAGTTTTGCGTCAGTTGTAAGAGCTGATGGCAGGTAGTGGTCAGGAAAATCAACCAATGCACCTTTAGCAAAGCTGTCTTTGAATCCTTCGAATACTGCATCGTCTTGTGTAATACCCTTTAAGCATGAGAACGCTTTTTGTTCATTGATGTATTGTTTAGCTACATCATCTTTTAGCAGGAAGTCTATAAATTTCTTAGCTTCTTCTTTGTGCTCTGATTTACTGCTTAAAGCAAGAAGTAAGTCAACCCCGGAAACAACTCTGTTTTTCTCTGGAGTGTTAGTCACAGGATATGGGAAAACACCTAAATCTATATCCGGATTTGCTTTTTTGATTTCAGGAATAGCCCATATACCCTGAAGGTACATCACTGCTTCACCCTTTGCAAAGGCTACATTACCATCGTTATATCCTGTTCCGAATATATCTGACTGGCCATATTGTACAAGCTTAAGGAATTTGTCTGTTGCCTCCTTATAACCTTCCTTGAATGTGGTCTTGCCGGCTGTACGGTCTGTAAAGAAAGTATCTGAGCTTGTGTTTGCTGCAAGAACATTGTATGCCGGCAACGTTGTCCAGGCATCTTTATATGTCAGATAGAATGGAGTTTTTCCAGCTGCCTTAATCTTATCAAGTGTTGCAACAAATTCATCCCATGTCTTTGGAACTGTAAGCCCAAGATCACTGAACATCTTCTTGTTGTATATTACCCCGTTTGCATTAGCTGCAAATGGAACTGCATAAACTTTATCTGTTTCTGATACATCTTTTAACATCTTGATATAAGCTGACTGAACATTTGCTACCTCATTTGAGCCTGTCATATCTTCAAAAACTCCTGCTTTTGCAGTTTCCTTGAAAATTGTGTCACCGCCTACTGCAACTATATCAGGCACGTCTCCTTTTGCAACTCTTGATTTAAGTACAGTTCCTGTATCAGGTACCTGAGTCTGAACCACTTCAATATTTGGATTTTCTTCCTGGAACTTTGCAATCAGTGTATCAAATGTACCCTTTGCTTCAGATTTGTACTGCATGAATTCAATCTTAACCTTTTCATTCTTTGCAGTTTTACTTGTACATCCGCCCAAAGCAGATGCCATTACTACTGCTGTCATCAACAAAACCAATGATTTTTTCATTTTTATCTCATCCCCCATAAATTTGAATTTTTATAATTCCTTCGACTTGATGTCTTATGTGTTTATTTTATATTAGCCAGAAACCGTTTTCCATACAAGAATCTTCACATATATATCTCAAAACAACAAACTTGCTTCAAAAAATGCATATTTCTTCAAATTAGTGGGAAATGTATACGATTTAACAGCCATGCAATCCCCATATAACTCCTTATTAACATTATTTTTACATAAAAAGAAGCAGCCAGGATTAAACTGCTACGATCCCAGCTGCTTTTTTAATATTATATTGATAATTAAAATATCTATTTATCTTTGAATATGCGCCGATTTTCCAATATAACTTAGAAGCTGATTAAGACCAGGGTACCCATCCATATCACCGGGCACTAAAGTTGCCATTGCTCCTATACCGTTAGCATACTCACCACACTCTTCTAAAGAAAGTTTTCGTAATATTCCTGATAAGAAACCAGCTGCAAACCCATCGCCTGCTCCTACTGTGTCTACAAGTTTTTCAACTTTATACCCTTTAACGTAAATATTATCGTTGCCATTACTAATATAACAGCCATCTTTCCCCAGTTTTACAGCTACAGTCTTAACTCCCGATTTATGAAAATGTTCCGCAATCCTTTTTTCATCATTCAATCCTAAAAGGGCTTCACCCTCATCTAGTCCTGGCATTATGATATCAGCATATTCAGCTACCTTTATCAAGGTTTCTCTTGCCTCCTCTATGCTCCATAACTTCAGTCTCAGATTAGGATCAAAGGATATCAGCACATTATTTCTTTTGGCAATTTCCAACGCCTTGAAAACAGCCTCTTTTGCACTCACTGAAATCGCCGGCGTAATTCCTGTTATATGAAATATTTTTGCCTGCTTTATATATTCTTCATTTACATCTTCCGGTGTAATGTGGCTTGCTGCTGAATCTTTCCTGTAGTAATATACATTAGGATTGCTTCCATGATATTGTTCCTTAAAAAGTAATCCAGTACTGTATTTGTTATCAAATACAACCTGGGACACATCGACCCCTTCACCTCTTATAGTGTTCTTTATATATCTGCCGAATTCATCATCTCCGATTCTGGAGAACCATCCTACTGAATGTCCCAACCTGGCCAGAGCAACTGCTACATTTGACTCCCCTCCTCCTACAGACTTGCCAAATTCATGAACATATGTCAACGGTCCTGCAGCTTTAGGATTAAATACCACCATAGTTTCCCCAAATGTTATAACATCCATATTATTTTTTCATCTCCTCACGAGCTTCTTTTAATGCCTTAACAAATCTTTCAGCTGTTTTTGTAACAAGCTCATAATCACCTGTTTCAGCGCCTCTTGTAAGATCTCCTCCTGTTCCAACAGCTACAGCTCCTGCTTTTACCCATTCTTTGATATTATCAGGACTTACTCCTCCTGTAGGCATAAAGCTTCCTTGCGGAAGTGGTCCCTTTAGAGACTTGATGATTGAAGGTCCGAATAGATTAGCTGGGAATATTTTTATTATATCCACGCCATATTCAAGAGCTTCAACACAATCCTTTACTGTTGTAGATCCCGGCATAACAGATACCTTATATCTGTTACATGTCTTAATTATTTCAACATCAAGATGAGGACTTACTATAAATTGGCTTCCTGCCAATATGCAGGCTCTTGCAGTTTCTGAATCCAGAACTGTACCTGCACCTATTATTACATCTTCATCTTTATATGACTCACATAATTCTTTTATAATGTCTATTGCATCTGGTACTGTCATTGTAATTTCAAATACCTTGATTCCGCCTGCTTTAACTGCATCTATTATTTCAAAAGCCTTTTCTTTGCTTTCTGCTCTGATAACTGATACTACTCCATACTCCTGGACTTTATTTACGATTTCTTTTCTGTTCATGATATTTATCTCCTTTTAATATAATAATTTATTCTCTTTTATTACTCATTGATTACCTGCTGAATAACTTTTTCATACTCTTCTTCCATAAATTTTGACGCTAAAAGAAAATCCGCAGTAGCCTCATTCATTGCGATAGGTATATCATACAGAACAGCAATTCTCAATAAAGCTTTTACGTCCGGGTCGTGAGGTTGGGATGTAAGAGTATCCCAGAAAAAAACCATAAAATCAACCTTTCCATCGACAATATAAGCACCGATTTGCTGATCTCCTCCTAATGGTCCACTTTTTAACGCTTTAACAGGAAGCCCTGTGTTTTCTGTAATCAATTTAGCTGTAGTGCCTGTACCACATAGAAAATGTCTGCGCAGTGTTTCTATGTTCTTTGAAGCCCATCTTACAAGATCAGCTTTCTTATTGTCATGAGCAATTAATGCTATTTTTTTCTGCTTTCCTATTTTACAATTAATCATTGGTTATCTCCCTTGATTTGATTATCTTTTAGGTATTAAAGGAGGAGTAAAAAGTTAATTTTCTGAACTTTTTACCCCACATACAGGGTTCTTTTACCTCAACTTAACCTATGCATGTTGAATTCTTCGAGATTTCTAATATTAAACTACACAGATTAAATGCTGAACACCTTTAAAAATTCTATATCTAAATAACAATACTCCTAAGTAAATCCATTGATTAAACAATTAATGTTCTGTTCATTTTTTCATTTAAATTATCTGTCTTTATATTAACAATATGTCTTTTTTCCCTTCTGCTATTTTTATCCCAAATTTCTCTTCATAAACATCTGTTAATTTTGAATCAACATAAAGCTCTGCTCTAAAGGTATACATATATGGACTTTCAGGATTCCACACCCTTGCGTTCAGAATTTTCAAACTGCCCCTTATACCTTTGGAAAACCATATCAGCTCCCCATCATTATCAAGCAGTTTTATCCTTAAGTTTTCAACTATTTCTGAAACCCTGATATTGAATTTAACTTCTCCTTCAGACTCTTTTATAGCTGTTTTTAACGTTATATCTTTTATATATCTTTCAGAAGTTGTGTATGTCATAAGTACCAACTAACCCCTTCGCAATTAAAAATATTTAAAACCCAATTATATTTATACAAAAATATTTAAAACCAACACTCCGATCAATCCCATCACAGAAATGATAGTTTCCATAACAGACCATGAAGCAAACGTTTCCTTCATATCTAAATTAAAGAATTCTTTAAACATCCAGAATCCCGGATCATTAACATGTGAGAATATAAGACTTCCTGCACCAGCTGATATTACCATAAGTTCCGGACTTACACCTGTTGTTGCAACAAGAGGTGCAGCTATACCGGCAGCTGTCAGCCCTGCAACCGTTGCAGATCCCAATGCTATTCTTAAAAGTGCTGCAATCAGCCATACCAGTATAAGTGGAGAAATATGGGTACTTTGCATAATCTGAGCAATGTACTTATCAACACCACTGTCTACAAGAACCTGCTTGAAGGCTCCTCCTCCCCCTATAATCAGGAGTATCATAGCTATTGATGATATTGACTCAGCTACAGTCTGCATTACTTCAGTTATCTTTTTCCCTCTGTTTAACCCAAAAGTAAATATTGCAATAATAACTGAAATCAATAGTGCTATCGCAGGGTCTCCAAGAAAATTCACATACGGAACTATAGGAGATGTATTAGGCAGGCATATATTTACAAATGCTTCAATTGCCATTAATAAAACTGGAACTAATGCTGTAAAAATACTTTCACCGAATCCTGGCATTTCTTCTTCTTTAAAAATCCTTGGATTATAAAGATTTCTAGGTATATCATGCTCCATCTTTTTCAGAAATTTTGTGAATAATGGTCCCGCTACAAGCACTGTTGGTATTGCAAGAACAATTCCATAAAGCAGCGTTTTTCCAAGTTCAGCCTTGAAGATACCTGCAATAGCTGTAGGACCCGGATGCGGTGGTAAAAATCCATGTGTCACTGAAAGTGCCGCTGCCATTGGCACTCCGATGTAAAGAAGAGGAAGTCCTGCTGAAGCAGCTATTGTAAACACTAATGGAATCAATAACACGAAACCGATTTCATAAAAAAGAGCAATTCCTACTACAAATCCAGTAATAACTACGGCCCACTGAATTCTTTTTTTCCCAAACTTATCAATAAGTGTTGTTGCTATTCTTTGGGCTCCTCCGCTGTCTGCCATAAGTTTTCCAAGCATGGCGCCAAAACCAAGAACCAGCGCAAGATTTCCTAAAGTTCCTCCAACGCCTCCCTTTATGGATGAAACAACCTTAAGCAAAGGCATACCTTCTAATAATCCGACTGTAAGCGATACGACAATTAAAGAGATAAATCCATTCAATTTAAATTTAATCATTAATAAAAGCAGCAATGCCACTCCTATAGCTACAATTAATAAAGGCATTATTTTTTCCCCCTGATCTAAAAATATTATATTTCTAATTATTTTTATTTTTTATCTTGCATTTTTCATATAATATGTGTTTATAATTAATTAAGTATTTATTTTTTATTTCTGCTCCTGTGCATACATCAGGAATATAGCAGCCTTCCCAAAAGGCTTTTTCCCTGTATCCTGGAGTATTTTTTTATTCCATGTATCCGCCCTTCATCGGAGATACTGCAGTCTTTGTGTAGATTGCCAAAGCTCCTTTTGAAAACCTAGGTGCTGGTTTAATCCATTTTGATTTTCTTTCTTTCAATATTTCTTCAACCTCTGAAGGTGACTTTTCCATTCCTTCAACACCAATAATTTCAAGAGTCCTTGCTGGAATATCAATCTTTATAAGATCACCGTCTTCTACCAAGGCTATTGCTCCGCCTTCTGAAGCCTCCGGTGATACATGTCCAATTGCGGGTCCTCTTGTAGCTCCCGAAAATCTTCCGTCAGTAATTAATGCCACTGATTCCATCAACTCAGGATCTGATGCTATAGCTTCTGTTGTATAGAACATTTCAGGCATTCCCGAACCCTTAGGTCCTTCATATCTTATAAATATAGCCTCACCTGGATTTACTGTTCTTTTTATTACAGCTTCATATGCATCTTCCTCACAATTGAAGGTTTTTGCTTTAAGAACAGCCCTCATAAGTTTTTCTGAAACTGCAGAATGCTTTACAACAGCTCCTTCAGGTGCAAGATTTCCTTTCAGTATTGCAATTGCCCCCTCACTTCTGATTGGGTTTTCTTTTGTCCTTATTATATCCTCCTTTTTAACTCCTCTAGCCTCAAGATACTTGCCGCATCTTTCGTAGAATCCATTCCTCTTCAGTTCTTCAAGATTTTCACCAAGAGTTTTTCCTGTTACAGTCATAACATCAAGATGTAAGAAGTCCTTTATTTCCTCCATTATCGCGGGAACTCCACCTGCATACCAGAAGAAATTTCCAGGGTAAAATCCACTTGGTCTTATATTCAATATGAATGGTATTTTTCTGTGTATCTGGTCAAACATCTCAGGAGATATTTCAATATCCATTTGATGAGCTATCGCTGGTATATGGAGCAAACTGTTGCTTGATCCTGCAATTGCAGCATGTACCATAATAGCATTTTCAAAAGACTTCATAGTAACAATATCAGAAGGTTTCAATCCCTGAATTCCTATTTTAACTGCCTGTTTACCAGCTTCCTTTGCAGCTTTTTTCAATTCATTTGAAACAGCAGGCATAAGTGCCGTTCCAGGCAGAGCCAAACCTAAAGCTTCAGCCATTACCTGCATAGTGGAAGCAGTTCCCATAAATGAGCATGCTCCACAGCTTGGACATGCATTATGTTTGTACCATGTATATTTTTCCTCAGTAATTTCACCTTTTTCTTTCAAAGCATGGTATTTTCCAATCTGTTCTAAGGTCAGCATTTCAGGTCCATCATTCATTATTCCCCCAGGTACAACCACAGAAGGCATATCCATTCTTGCAATGGCCATCAAATGGGCAGGCATTGATTTGTCACAGCTTGTTATGAACACCCCTGCATCAAAAGGAGTAGCTTCTGTCTGAATTTCTATCATATTTGCTATCATATCCCTTGAAGCCAAAGAATAATTCATTCCATCATGTCCTTGTGCTTCTCCATCGCACATATCCGTAACAAAATACTTCGCTGGACGTCCTCCTTCTTCAAAGACTGCATCAAAAGCTTCATTTACAAGAATATCTAAACCTGCACTTCCTGGGTGACTATGACCAAATGAACTTTCAATTATTATCTGTGGTTTTGACAGATCCTCAACTTTCCAGCCACATCCTATCCTCAGAGAATCGATCTCCGGAGCTTTTGCTCTGATTTCTTGACTTTTTAACATTTCTTTCACCTCTTATTTTTTATTAACATGTATTACAAATATCTGATAGAAATCCCGATTTACAAAAATTATATACGATTCCAACAACATTATCTGTAATCCACCCTGTAAGTTGTATTACAACTTGTAAGTAAATATTATTACGAAACCGTTATCTTGTCAATATGGATTTTAAAAAGTTTTTAATAAAAAAAATGCATCGCTGCCTGACTACAACGATACATTTCTGGTTTAAAGCTTTTACTTATTATAATTTAAAGCTTCCACCTCTCTTATGGTTCTTTCTATATGCCTTCTCATAAAAATGCCAGCAAGCTCTTCATCCCTGTTTTTTATAGCATCAAGAATCTGCTTGTGCTCTTTTACTCCACCAGCAGGACCAAGACTTTTATAGAGATTTTGCTGATGATAAGACAACAAATCTCTTAAAAGCTCATATACTTTTATAACTAACGGATTTCCTGCGCCGACAGCAATAATTCTGTGAAATTCAAGATCCTTTTTGGTGAATACTTCCATATCACTTCTGGAACTTACCATTTCCTCATAACAGTCATCGAGCTGCGCAGAAATTGATTCATCACATTTCAATGCACATGCTCTGGAGCTCTCAACTTCAATCATCAGTCTAAAGTTAAGAATGTCAAGATAATCACTTTTGTCCAATGTAATCATCGGTATAAGGTTATTCAGATAAATGGATGCATTCAGCTCATTAATGTAAGTTCCTCCCCCCTGCTTTTTTGTGAGGATGTTAAGAGCCACCATTTTTTCTATAGCTTCCCGTACGGATACTCTGCTTACTTCAAACTCTTTTGCCAGTTGAGTTTCTGATGTGATTTTCATTCCTGAAATCCATTCTCCACTGATGATCTTCTCTTTAATGCCCTTAAAAACTACGTCGCTAGTTCTTCCAATTTCCATGGGATACCTCTTTTCTTGATTTTTCTTTCAGTACAGTTCAACAATTGACCCGACTTTTTACTGTGATATACTCCCACCATCTACGCTACGCATAGAGGTGGGGGCTTCTTGGGACGTACCAGCTAATACCAGCATTATTACCAAGCTATCCCCGTTTGCCCAACGGTTCTTCATATATTTTTAGGCTATGCCAAGTATACGGCAGCCTTCATTTTGGATATTTATTGACGCATTTATATCCCTGTCATGCACGGTTCCACAGATGCAAGTCCAAGCTCTATCTGCAAGTGTAAGCTCGTTATTGATTTCACCGCAAACATGGCATGTCTTACTTGACGGATACCACTTATCAATAACTACAAGTTCTTTACCTTGTTCCCGGAGTTTGTATTCCAAAAATGTTCTAAGCATACCAAAACCATTGTCATTTGTTGATTTAGCAAGCTTCAATCCCTGAGCCATTCCACGCATATTCAGGTCTTCAATCACAACTGCATCATAGGCATTGGCTATCTGCCTCGATTTTTTGTGCAGGAAGTCCTTACGCTGATTGGCTGCCTTTTCATGGAGCTTTGCAACCTTTTGACGCTGTTTATCTCTATTTTTTCCGCCTTCCATCCTTTTGGAGAGTTTGCGTTGTTCTCTTTTCAGCCTCACTTCCATCTTGCGGTAATACTTCGGATAATCAGCAAGGTGTACCAAAATTGTCAATATACAGTGCTTTTGATGAATAATCAAGCCCTATAACATTGTCTGCACATGGAAGTACAGGTTGTGTATCAGCATCAAATTCCATAAGAATTGATATATAGTACTTGCCTGATGCTGTCTGAGATATAGTTGCAGATTTTATCTTATAATCTGATGGTATCCGCCTGTGAAGCTTTATTTTTACATCTTTCAGCTTTGGTATTCTTATATGACTGTTATCAATAATCCTTATTGTTCCATTCTGATTGTTTGTAGTATATGATTTTCTATCTTTGTGCTTGCTCTTGAATTTGGGAAAACCCATGGATTTGTTCCTGAAGAAATTCTTATACGCAGTGTTCAGATT
>JBEHWK010000018.1:0-34310 GCA_040217795.1 Clostridiaceae bacterium | reverse complement strand
ATCTCTTCATCCATATTTATATGGATTTTATTTATTTTATTTTCGTAATTGAACCTGTCATAATCCTCAAGATAAGAATGGAGGTATTTCAGAGCTTCTGTAATATCCAGGGGAATTACCTTTTTTGCTTTTTCATAGGCTTTCTTATCTAATTTAAATCTCTTCCTGTATTGCAAAGGGGTGCATTTATAGTAAATCTTAAAATTTTTGTTATAGTATCTGGTATGGGAGAAACCTACCTCATCAGAAATATCCAATATGCTCATATCGGTATCCAGAAGAAGTTTAATGGATTCCTCAACTCTTGTAAGATTCAGGAGATCTGTGAAACTGTATCCGGTAGCATTTTTAATTTCGTGGGACAAGTAATCTGCACTTAAAAATTCTTTTTTTGCTATTTCCTGAAGACTTATTTTGTTATTGTAGTTATTGAATATATATTTCGATATTCTGTGATACCTTTCCAGCTGTTCTTCATTATCTTTAAGTTCTTCTTTTTCATAGGTCAGATAATGAAAATTATTTATGAGGTGATAAAGGAGATTTATCAAGGTGCTCTCAATTTCTTCTGCATAGTCTTCAGGTTTTTGAATTGCCTCACAAAGTATTATTGAGAGGAATATCCTTAAGTCTTCATATTCCTCAGTTTCCTGAGCACCCTCATCAGAACTGTTTAAGTAAAAAAACATATTCTGTATATCATTGTAGTACTTTTCAAAAAAACTTGAGTCAATATGGAAAATCAACACTTTATTTTCACCACTGGAAGAGAATATCCTGTGGGATTCATCGCTGTTTATTATTTCCATTTCTTTTTCTTCAATCTCATATGTGTCAGAATCTATAGTCACGTTTACGGTACCTTTGAGTACAAATATAATTTCCGTTGAATTGTGCCAGTGAACGGGATAATCAGATATTGAGCTGTATGAAATTGTAACAGGCATGTCTAATGGATAGGTTATATGCTCTCTTCTCAAAATTTCCCTCCTAACAAGTATTTTTAATTATATTATAACATTATAACCGGTAAAAAAAAAAAGACAAAAATATATTGAATAGACTTTGACTTTCTTTGACTTTTGTATTATCATTTAATTAGATAGGATATTATATTTTTATGGGGTGAGAATATGAATATAGAAAAAATGACCTTAAGGGTACAGCAAGCTTTAAATGATGCACATGCAATTGCCGTAAAGAATAATCATCAGGGATTGGATTCAATACATCTGTTTTCTGCTCTTATAAATGCTGAAGATGGATTGATCCCTAATATTTTAGGCAAAATGGGCAAGGATGTAAGGGCTTTAAAAAAGGATACAGACGATATATTGGACAGAATGCCTAAGGTACTGGGGGAGGGAGCATCTTCATCCGGAGTATATGCAACAAGGCGAATTGAAGAGATAATGATAAAAGCTGATAAGTATACTGAAGACTTTAAGGATTCCTACATAAGTGTAGAACATGTATTTCTAGGAATAATGGATATAGAATCTAAGGGACCTGCGGGCAATTTATTAAGTAAATATGGAATATCAAAAGGAGAATTTTTAAGAGTTTTGAAAGAAATAAGAGGAAATCAAAGAGTTGAAACACAGGATCCGGAAGGTACCTATGAAGCTCTTTCAAAATATGGAACAAATTTAGTGGATTTGGCAAAAAAACATAAGCTTGATCCCGTAATAGGAAGAGATGAAGAAATAAGAAGAACTGTAAGAATCCTTTCCAGGAGAACTAAAAACAATCCTGTTCTTATAGGAGAGCCTGGTGTAGGTAAGACTGCAATAGTTGAAGGCTTAGCGGAAAGAATTGTGAGAGGTGATGTTCCGGAAGGTCTTAAGGAAAAAATAATTTTTTCATTGGACATGGGAGCACTGATTGCAGGGGCCAAGTACAGAGGAGAATTTGAGGAAAGGCTAAAAGCTGTTCTGAAGGAAGTCCAGGGATCAGAAGGTAAGATAATTCTGTTTATTGATGAGATTCATACAATTGTAGGGGCAGGTAAGACTGAAGGAGCCATGGATGCAGGAAACTTAATCAAGCCTCTTCTGGCAAGAGGTGAATTGCACTGCATAGGTGCTACAACTTTTGACGAATACAGACAGTATATTGAGAAGGATAAAGCTCTGGAAAGAAGATTCCAGCCTGTTATTGTTGAAGAACCTACTGTAGAGGATACAATTTCCATCCTGAGGGGATTGAAGGAAAGATTTGAAATCCATCATGGAATAAGGATTCATGATTCAGCAATTGTTGCTTCTGCAAAACTTTCACACAGATATATCCAGGGAAGATTTTTGCCGGATAAGGCAATAGATCTTATAGATGAGGCAGGCGCTATGATAAGAAGTGAGATTGACTCTCTTCCTACAGAACTGGATATGGTAAGAAGGAAGATATTCCTTTTGGAAACTGAAAGGGAAGCTCTGCTTAAGGAAAAGGATGAGGCTTCAAAAGCAAGGGCAGAGGAGATAAACAAGGAACTGGTAGAATTAAAAAATAAAAATGATGAAATGAGTGCAAAATATGCAAAGGAAAAAGGGCACATTTCTGAAATCAGGGAATTAAAGAAACAACTGGACGATGCAAGAGGAATGATTGAAAAATATGAAAGAGATTATGATTTAAATAAAGCAGCGGAACTTAAGTATGGTCTTATACCATCTCTGGAAAGAAAGATTGCTGAAAAGGAAAAAGAGGTTCAGGCTAACTATGAAGGAGCCCTGCTGAAAGAAGAGGTTACAGAAGAAGAAATTTCAAACATAGTCTCCAAGTGGACAGGGATTCCGGTAACAAGACTGGTTGAGGGAGAGAAAAAGAAACTCTTAAGATTAGAAGAACAACTGTCTGAGAGGGTTGTTGGCCAGAGTGAGGCCGTTCAGTCTGTAACCAATGCGGTTATCAGAGCAAGAGCAGGACTTAAGGATGAAAACAGGCCCATAGGTTCATTTATTTTCCTGGGACCTACTGGTGTGGGAAAAACAGAGTTGGCTAAAACATTAGCAAGGACATTATTTGATTCTGAAGAAAATATAATAAGAATCGATATGTCAGAGTATATGGAAAAATACTCAGTTTCCAGACTTATTGGAGCCCCTCCGGGATATGTAGGATATGAAGAAGGAGGGCAGCTGACTGAAGCTGTAAGAAGAAAGCCTTATTCAGTTATCCTCTTCGATGAAATTGAGAAAGCTCATCAGGATGTTTTCAATGTATTCCTTCAAATTCTTGATGATGGAAGACTTACTGATAATAAAGGAAAAACAGTTGATTTTAAGAACACAATAATAATAATGACATCCAACATAGGAAGTTCATATCTGTTAGAGGGAAGCACAGAAGGAAAGGTTTCAGAGGAAGCAAAACAAAGGGTAATGAATGAGATGAAAGCCAGGTTCAAACCGGAATTTCTGAACAGAGTTGATGATATAATTACATTCAGCCCATTATCATTGGAAAATATTAAAAACATCATCGATATTTTCCTGATAAAGGTAAGAAATAAAATGAGTGAGAAGAATATTAAACTTAACATTACAGATAAAGCAAAGGAAATAATCGCCGGTGAGGGATATGATCCTGTTTACGGAGCCAGACCGCTAAAGAGGTATATAGAAAATATTCTGGAGACTAACCTGGCAAGAAAGATAATTGCAGGAGAGGTATATGGAGGAACTACTGTAACAATCGATGGAGAGGAAGAAAAACTGGTTTTCAAGGTGACATAAAAAGGAAAAACGCCCCAGGGGTGGTTCCATTATTTGGAATCACCCCTGGGGCGTTTATTCTTCTTCATCCCCAAGTATCTGTGCCATGGAAGAAAATTTCTTTGCTTTTTCTTCATTGCCCTGCATTTCAGCAATTTCACTTATGAGCAGATATATTTCCTTATTTTCCTTATCGATTGACAGAGATTTGTTTAAGACCTCTTCCGCTTTCAGGTAATCTTTTTCCTTAATTAATTTTTTAGATAAAGCAATATATGAGTTTACATCCTTTTTTATGGTGGATTTTCTCAAAACCTCATCTAATACAAATTTTACCCTCTTAGTGGTGAAGGGCTTCTGCAGATAAGCTGCAGCACCAAATTTTGTACACTCTACAGCATTTTTAATTGTACCGAAAGCAGTCATTACAATAACTGTAGTGGATTGATTTATCTTTTTTACCTGTTTCAGCAGTTCTGTTCCTGAAACATTGGGCAGTTTGATATCTGTGAACATAAGGTCAATTTGATGGGAGTTGAATATTTCCAACGCTTCGTCAGCATTTTTTGCTTCAAAAACCCTGTAACCTTCCAGTTGAAGAAAAGTTTTCAGCATTTCTCTAATATTTTTTGTATCATCTACTACTAAAATAGTTTTCATATATTTAACCTCCAATTATGGGAAGTGTAACCGTAAATGTACTTCCTCTTCCGTATAAGCTGCTGCAAGAAATTGTACCGTTATGAAGTTCAACTATTTGCTTTGACAGTGGCAGCCCTAACCCAGTCCCATCAGAAAAATCATTGCATTTATAAAATTTATCAAATATTTTTTCAATATCAGATTCCTCAATTCCCATACCATAATCTTCAACTGTAATGGTAATGTAATTTTTATCAGCAAAGAGATTTATTAATATTTCTTTACCATCGCTGGAATATTTTATTGCGTTAGAAATTAAGTTGTTGAAAACCCAGGACAATTTTTCCTTATCTACTTTGGCCATTGGAAGGTTTCCGGATTTTTTGAATACAATTTGTATGTTTTTGGCAAAAGTAATAGTGCTGAATTTTTTTATTGAGTTTTTAACAATTTCAGCAACATCGGAAATCTCAAAATTTAAATAATTCTGGTCAGTTTCAAATTCTGACAATCTCAAAAATTTATTTATCATGTTCAGCAGATTGTCAGCATCTTCCTGAATAGCAGCGATAATTCTATGTCTTTCGTTTATATTTTCAATTATAGTGTTTTCCTCCAGCATTGAGGCCCCCATCATTATAGAGGTCAAAGGTGTTTTCAGTTCATGGGATAGAGTACTGATAAAATCTTGCTTCAGCTTTTCTAGTTTTTTGAATTCTGTAATATCCTGAAAGTAAACAATTATTCCATTCAGGGCAGAATCTCTGCCCTTGATTACAGAAAGGGAAACATTAAAAATATTGCTGTTCTGGTTAAAGCTCATAACTTTAGAGGCAACTGTAAACTTTTCTTCTTTTGCTTTTGAAATAAAATCAAATAATTCTCCATTTGTAATAAACTCCAGTATATGACGACCTATCAGTGAAGATTCGCTTAAATTAAAAAATTGTTCACTGGCATTATTGATTAAAATGCATCTGAAGTTATTGTCCAACACTATTAATGGATTAGAGATACTCTTTACTATTGATAGGGATTTGTTTTTTTCCTCCATAAGTTGTCCAAGTGTGGAATCTTTAAATTCCATTATTCTTCTGGACATATTTTGAAACTCTTTATAGATTTCTCCTATCTCATCTTCTGCATGTATCTGATCATTGAGGTAAAAATTTCCAACCTTAAGTTCCCTTATGGTCTGCTGCAGCTTAATCAGGGGAAGGAGGAGTTTGTTAAGATATCTGTCGGATAAAAATAAACTTAAAATCAATAATATGAAGCAGGACCCAACCAAAAATTCACTGTAATAAATGATTTTCTCCTGAGTGTCAGATATTTTGTTTTTTAGTGCAATATCATTTAGTTCATATATGCTGTTAAGGGTATTCTTCAAATCAGTATATGAATTTTGTGTCTCATTGTAAAATTCGTTAAAATTCAACGAAGAATTGTTATTATCTGAAGGGTTTAAAATAATTTCCCCACTTGCTATAAAATCAGTATAAATGGATTTGCTTTTTTCAATAAGTTCCTTTTCTCCAGGCTCATATGAAGGTTTTGACAGTAGATTGTAATCATTATAAAAATCATTTTTAAGGTTAAAATAGTCATTTCTGTATTTTTCGTCTTTTGTCCATATGTAATTAAAAAGACAAAGGTTCTGTTCCTGGCTTATATCCAGCATGTTTTTTAATGGATTTATTTTTTGAAAATTATTATTAGAAAAATCAGTTATGGATTTCTTTAAATAAAGTAAATAATATACTGATAGGGATGCAAAAACTAAGTTTATTGATATCAGTGATATTATTAATATTTTAAATTTAACCCGAAGGCTTTTTTTCAATATAAACAACCCCTTGAATTGATCTATAGGGTTTTTTACGAAACATAAAACCCTTTATTCATATCTTTAGATTATAATATATAATATTAAAATAAAAAAGATGTCTCCTTAAAAAGGAGACACTTATTTATTGTTACTTTATGTTACTTTCGTATTGCTGAACCATTCTTTTTACCATTTCTCCACCAATAGAACCGGCTTCTCTTGAAGTTAAATCACCATTGTATTCCTTTAATTGAACGCCTAGCTCAGTTGCAACTTCATCTCTGAATTTTGATAAACCATTCCTTGCTTCAGGTATCAATGTTCTGTTGTTTCCTCTTGACATAACCGTGTCCTCCTTCTATCCCTAAAGGGATCATTTGTTTTTTTTGCTAAGCACTTATTTGCTTTGCATTACTATTGTGTGCACTATGGAGTTTAATACACTATATTATTAAAGGTAACTGAGGAAATATGTACATGTCTATCCAAAAGAAGGACAAATCATTTATAAAAATTACTTTAATAGTATTTCATTTTTTTTGTTCAAAAATACATTTATTTTTATAATCTGATTTTTTTCAAGGCAGTGACCACAGGTATTACAATAAATGCAGAAATAAGAGCTTCAGGAATACCATTTACCACACCTATGGTTGCAATGGTTTTTCCTACCAATGAAGCATCAACTTTGATAGCTTGTGCAAACTTGGCAGCATAAATAATATAAGTTAAACCTAAAACCAGGAAAGTATTTGTTAAAGTACCGGCTATTGCTGCGATGCCTGTGCTTATTTTTGGAAGTCTACTTTTTAATAAAGCATATACATAGTAGGAAACCAGCCCGATTAATACTCTTGGCAGAATTGCTATTATAGGATTCCAGAAAATAAATGATGTAGGGCCAGGAGCTGTAAAGTTTTGATACATTGAAAATAATCCAAAACACAATCCCACTGATGCACCAACAACTGGTCCTTCAATAATTGCTCCAATAATTACAGGAATGTGCATTATAGTAGCTTTTACCGGCGGTATCTGGATAAAACCAAGTCCGGTTAATCCTAGAAATACAGTAATACCAGTCAACATACCTGTTGTAACAAGTTTTCTAGTGTTCATTTTCATTTAAATTACCTCCGTTTTTAGTTCAATTTATTTTAGATATAATGCTAAAAATATTCTAAATTTAAAACCATGTTTAATTTCAAACTTGAATACTGACAATTTGATTTTATCACCTCAGATTATAAGTTCAAGAAAATATTGTAAAAAATAATGAAAAAGCTTATAATAAGTCAATTCAGAAAATTCAGTTTAAATATAGGGTTTCAGCTGCAGCTATTAACTGACACGAATAAAAATATGCCGGATAAGAAAATATATAAATAAATTCATTTATTAAGGAGTTGGATATGAATAGAAAGGAAACTTTTGATGAAATTGATAAACATCTGCTTGAAGACAGCAATCCTTCAGTATTTTTGAAAAAGTTATATGATGAAGGGGGGATTTTCCCTGATATTGCAGACTTAGCTAAGCTTGAACAGGAGCCTAAATATCATCCTGAGGGGAATGTATTCAATCATGTAATGCTCGTGGTGGATGAAGCTGCCAGGTTAAGGGATAAGTCTGATGATGCAAGAGCCCTGATGTGGGCTGCGTTGTTTCATGATATAGGCAAACTAACGACAACAAAAAAAAGAAAAGGAAGGTGGACTTCTTATAATCATGATAAGGAAGGCAGTGAAAAGGTAAGTGAATTTATGGAACTTTTTCACCAGGATGAGGAGTTCATAAAAAAGGTAAGCAATCTGGTCAAATATCACATGCATTATTTATATGTTGAAAAAAATCTTCCCTTTGCAGATATTCAAGGACTAGTTAAGGAAACTTCTGTGAATGACCTGTACCTTCTGTCTATTGCAGACAGGTGCGGCAGAGGGGGCTTGACTGAAAGTGAAAGAAACAACATTGAAATTTCAGTTGATGAGTTTAAACGTAAAATTAAAAGATTCAAACACAAACAAATTCAGTAATTTTTACTCATTTGGGAAAGAATGTTCAATATGGATATATAATACGCATTTGTTAAACAAATTAAGATTGTTGTTAAAATATTATCAATAAAGCAGTTTACAAACTGATAAATCAGGGATATACTTAAAAAGTAATTAAAACAAATGCATACTATTTGCTAGGGGTGCCGTAAAGGCTGAGAGAGGTAGTTAACCTCAACTCTAAGAACCTGAAGTGGTTAGTACCACCGTAGGGAAGCAAGGGATTTTAAAGAATTTTCATACTTCTTTGAAACTTAGACTTCCTTCGGGGAGTCTTTTTTTACTCTTTAGGAATTTATAAAATTTTCAGGTTGTGGATAACCTAAAATATATGCGATTTATACTTAGTCAAGTTATAGTCACTAAAGAGTAAACAATAAAAATAATCGCCTTGACGATTTTTTTATTGTTCAGGAAAGAATATAATAATTTGGAGGAAAATAATGATGAATTACACTACACAAATGGATGCGGCCAAAAAGGGCATATTAACAAAGGAAATGGAGACAGTAGCACTTAAGGAGGGCATGGATACAGATAAACTGATGCAGTTGGTTGCAGAAGGTAAGATAGCTATACCTGCAAATAAGAACCATAAGAATCTTTCACCTGAAGGAGTAGGACAGGGTCTTAGAACAAAGATAAACGTAAATCTGGGTATTTCTAAAGATTGTGCTGATATTGAAAAGGAACTGGAAAAAGTAAGAACAGCTATTGATATGAAAGCTGAGGCTATAATGGACTTGTCAAACTATGGTAAAACAGAGGGGATGAGAAGAAAAATAGTTGAAATGTCTCCTGCAATGATAGGAACAGTTCCAATATATGATGCAGTAGGATTTTATGACAAGGAATTAAAGGATATAACTGTTGAAGAATTTTTCAAGGTTGTGGAAAAACACGGAGAAGACGGAGTGGACTTTATAACTATTCATGCCGGTTTAAATAAACAAGCTGCGGAAACTTTCATGAGAAACAAGAGACTGACTCATATTGTTTCAAGAGGGGGGTCACTTCTGTTTGCATGGATGAAACTAAACAATGCTGAAAATCCATTCTATGAACATTATGACAGGCTGTTGGATATCTGTGCGAAATATGATATGACAATTTCTTTAGGAGATGCCATGAGACCAGGATCAATAGCTGATGCAACTGATGCTTCTCAAATCAAGGAATTGATTACTTTAGGAGAACTTACAAAAAGAGCATGGGAAAAAAATGTACAGGTAATTGTAGAGGGACCTGGACATATGGCTATAAATGAAATTGAAGCTAATATGATTTTACAGAAAAAATTATGTCACGGAGCTCCATTCTATGTTTTAGGACCATTGGTTACAGATGTTGCTCCTGGATATGACCATATAACATCTGCAATCGGAGGAGCTATTGCAGCAACTTATGGTGCAGACTTCCTATGTTATGTAACACCTGCAGAACATTTAAAATTGCCTAACCTTGAGGATATGAAGGAAGGTATAATAGCTTCTAAGATTGCAGCCCATGCAGCTGACATTGCTAAGGGAATTAAAGGAGCAAGAGAATGGGACAATAAAATGAGTAAAGCAAGAGCTGACATCGATTGGGAAGAAATGTTCGACTTGGCTATTGATGGAGAAAAGCCAAGAAGATACAGGAAGGACTCCATGCCAGAACATTCAGATTCATGTACAATGTGTGGAAAAATGTGTTCAATGAGAAACATGAAGAGAATCCTGGAAGGAAAGGATGTAAACATCCTTAGAGATGATGATTAGGATAATTGAAAACAGACAGATATACCTTATTACTAACAGAAAGTCTGTGGAGGATTCTGAAGAGTTTCTCGAAAAAATTGACCAATGCACAAGCTGCGGAGTTGAGAAGGTAATACTGAGGGAGAAGGATCTTCAAGAGGATGAATTGCTGGAACTGGCTGTAAAGGTAAAGGAAATTACTGATAAGAACAATGGGTATTTAATTATAAATTCCAATATTAAAGTTGCAAAAAAGATAAAAGCTTACGGCGTACATCTTCCTTTCAGGATGTTCAGGGAAACTCCCAAAGAGGAATTAGAGGAGTTTCTGGACATTGGTGTTTCAGCTCATACTCTGGATGAGGCTATATATGCTGACAGAAATGGAGCTTCATATGTGATAATTTCGCATATATTCAGCACTGATTGCAAAAAAGGACTGGAGCCAAAAGGAACAGACTTTATAAAACATGTAAAAGAGTCTGTCAAGTGCAGAGTCGTTTCATTAGGAGGGATATTGCCTTCTAATATTGAGGAAGTGATGGATGCCGGGAGCGACTGTGCTGCGGTGATGAGCACCCTCATGAAGAGTGAAAATATTCATTTGACTTTAGAAAGGTACGGAGCAGGAAAATAGCAGAGCAAATTCAGAGAAGGGCATGTTATAGGGTTCTTTAGTGAAAACTTAATTTATGCATGTTGATTTCTTCGAGGGTTGAAAGAAGAAGCGGCATGCATAAATTAATATTTGAACTTTGAACCCTATGAACACAAGCCCTTCTTTCAATTTAAGGTAAAAATAAATAAGTTGTTAACTGTCCACAGTTAAAAACACTTGTTTTCTGACAAAGGACAATGTTATAATTTTTATGTTGCGGGGTTTTGTTAAACTATTAATTTATATTTGCACAGAAATTCCTTTGTTTTTCGGTTTTCTGGCAGGCATAAGTTAAGTTTTACAGTTAAAACCCTTTATTATAAACAAAAATGTTAACTTGGGGTGATTATATGTTATTTAGAAGTACAAGAGGCGGAGAGAAGAATCTTTCTTCTTCAGAAGCAATATTAAAAGGAATAGCAGATGATGGAGGTTTATTCGTGCCATCAGAATTCCCGGAAATTTACTCATCTTTAAAAGATAAAGTAAGTTATGGATATGAAGAATTAGCTGAAAAGATAATAGGTACATACTTTACAGATATACCTGCTGAAGATTTAAAAGATGCTATAAATGATGCATATAAGGGAAGATTTACAGTAGAAATTAAAAATGGGTTTTTAGAACTATACCATGGACCTACTTCTGCATTTAAGGATGCTGCTCTTCTGTTTCTTCCTCAAGTGATGAAAAAAGCAAAAAAAGTTACGGGATTTAAAAATGATATAGTTATTTTGACTGCCACATCAGGAGATACCGGAAAAGCTGCGTTAGAAGGATTTAAGGATGTTGATGGATTTAAAGTTGTCGTATATTATCCAAAAGACGGAGTTTCACAGGTTCAAGAGAAACAAATGAGAACCCAAAGAGGAAACAATGTTTTTGTTGTAGCTATAGATGGAAACTTTGATGATGCCCAAAGAGGAGTAAAAGAAATTTTCAGCAACAATGAACTTAAAGAAGTTTTGGGGAAAAATAATATATCATTATCTTCAGCCAACTCTATAAACATAGGAAGGCTTGTTCCACAAATTGTTTATTATTTTTACGGGTATTTCAAATTAATTGAACAAGGGCAAATTAAAGAAGGTGAAAAAATTAACGTTGTTGTTCCTACTGGAAACTTTGGGAATATTTTAGCAGCTTATTACGGAAAACAGATGGGATTACCTATAGATAAGCTGATTTGTGCATCAAATGAAAACAACGTACTTACAGATTTCTTTAAAGAAGGAACTTATGATAAAAACAGAGAATTAATTTTAACAGAATCTCCTTCAATGGACATATTGGTTTCTTCAAACCTTGAGAGATTATTATTTGAGCTGGCAGACAGAGATCCGCAAAAGGTTAAGGAATTGATGGATTCCCTTCAAAGCAAAGGTGAATACACTATTTCCGATGAAATGAGAGCAAAGTTGGGAGATTTCTATGGAGATTATTCAGATATAAAAGAAGTGTATGATGTGATCAGAGAAGTTTATGAAAAAGAAAATTATCTGATGGACACACATACAGCTGTAGCATACAGCGTATATAGAAAATACAAAGAAAAAACAGGCGATGATAAGAAGGTGCTGATAGCTTCAACAGCAAGTCCTTTCAAGTTTAACAGAAGCATAGCAAATGCTTTAGGAATAAAGACAGAAGGAACAGATGATTTAGAACTATTAAACAAGCTTTCAGAATACACATCTTTAGAAATACCAAGCGGCTTGAAGGAACTTAAGGATCTTCCAGTGCTTCATAACCGTGAATGTGATGGCAGCAAGATGGAATATGCTTTGAAAGAGATATTAAAAGTAGGTGAGTAGGATGGTAAGAGTAAAAGTACCTGCCACTACTGCAAATATAGGAGCAGGATTTGACTGCCTGGGCTTAGCATTTAAATTCTACAATGAATATTCTTTTGAAGAAATTCCTTCAGGATTGGTGTTTTCAGGAGTAAAGGAAGAATACTGCAATGAAAACAACATAATTTATCAGGCTATGAGATTATGTTTCAGCAGGGCAGATTATGAAGTGAAGGGAATAAAAATCGGCATTATAAGGGAGGATATTCCTATTTCAAGAGGTTTGGGAAGCAGTTCAAGCTGTATAGTAGCAGGGCTTCTGGGAGCTAATGTGTTAATGGGGAAACCATTCACAGATGATGAATTGTTTAATCTTGCTGTTGAAATTGAAGGTCATCCTGACAATGTTGCTCCAGCCTTTTTCGGAGGACTTGTAGTTTCATCAATGGAGGACGGAAAAGCATATTACAACAGGGTTGAAGTGAAAGACGGAATTGAGTTTATGGCTTTTATTCCTGATTTTACCCTGTCTACTGAAAAGGCAAGGAAGGCCCTTCCGGAAGAAATACCTTTCAAGGATGCCGTGTACAATGTTGGAAAAGCTGCCCTTACTTTAAGCTGCTTTTATTCAGGAAATTTTGATATGCTTAAAGTTGCCTGCAAGGATAAGCTTCATGAACCTTATAGAAGCAGACTGATTCCTGAATTTAATGAAATAACCAGCAAGGCTGAGGAATTAGGAGCCTTATGCGTATTTCTGAGCGGTGCAGGTCCTACTATTATGAGTATATTTAAAAAAGGTTCGATGAATACTAAGGAATCAATGAAGGAGTATCTGGGTACACTTAAGGGTGGATGGAGACTGGTTGAACTTGAACAGAACAATGAGGGTCCTGAAATAATTGAAGGGTGAAGGAATCTTGAAAAGTGATTATTTGGTGATAGATAAAAAAGTTTTACCGGATATATTCAGTAAAGTCATTGAGGTAAAAAGACTGCTGAAGGAAGGCAAGGTCAGGGAAATAACCGAAGCTACCAGACAGGTTGGAATCAGCAGAAGTGTATATTATAAATATAAAGATTATGTTTTCGAATTTTCAGAAACCTCTCAGGGAAGAAAATTTACATTTAATATGATAATTTCCCATAGAAAAGGAGTGCTTTCCAGTATTCTTAACTTTATTTCTGAAAAGGGAGGGAATATTCTTACAATTGACCAGGGTATTCCCATTAACAATTTGGCTAACTTAAGCATAACAATGGATATAAGTTCTCTGGGTGAGGATGTCTGGAAGCTGATGGATGAGATCGCAGCTCTTGATGGAGCAGAAAAAGTAGAATTTGTAGCTATGGAATAGAATTAAGATTTTTTTAAGAATAAATCAGTAGTAATATTAAGTAAAGCACTGTACAATATAGTTAACACTATTATTGGAGGGGATTAATTTCGTTAAGGAAGTTTTCAAAAAATATTGGAAAATGACACTTGCGATTTTAGCAGCAGCAGTGCTTTCTTTTTTTGTCTTTGTGCTTAAAGACAATATATTCTATTTGTTTGAACTATTGAAGAATCCGGATGTATTAAGTTCATACCTCAGGTCCTTCGGTCATTCTTCGTGGATTATATTTATAATGCTTCAAGTTACTCAGGTTGTTATATTCTTTATTCCGGGAGAATTTATTCAGGCAGGAGGAGGATTCCTCTTCGGAACTCTTGTTGGAACAGCATATTCAATGATAGGAATCAGCATAGGAAATGCCATATTGTTTTTATTGACAAAAAAATACGGGCATAAGCTGGTTGAGAGGATAGTTCCCCAAAAGGTGAAGGGGACCTTTGAAAAGATACTTAATTCTAAAAACATAAACCTTATAGTTTTTTTGATATATCTGTTGCCAGGTTTACCTAAAGATACCTCGTCATTCTTATGCGGTCTGTCAAAAGTAAGTTTTAAAAACTTTATTTTGTTTTCCGCTCTTGGAAGACTTCCAGCTTTATTTGTATCAAGTTACTTCGGTGCAAATATTGCCAGCGGGAAGATATGGACTGTTATCCCAATGGCAATAATATCTGTTACTATTGGGGGATTGTGTATGATGTTCAGGGGTCATCTGTTCAGCAGATTGGAAAAAATCAATTAAATGCTACATAACCTATGTAGGATATCAATGATGTTATAAATAAGTATATTTACAGGAGGGATCATAAGATTCATTAGTGAAGAATATGTCCCTTTTTATTTTGCGTTTTTACAAATTTTCTTTGACATAAATTATTTTTTAAATTAATCTTTTATATAGGTGTTTAGCTATGGGAACCCTATAACTGAACTGGATATTTAAATGAGATAAGAAAGGATACTAAGATGTTTGTATATTTTGACAATGCTGCCACTACAAAACCATTAGAGGCGGTTATAGATGCAGTAAGCATTGGAATGAGGGAATACTTCGGCAATCCTTCTTCTTTACATAAATTAGGGCTTGAAGCTGACAGAAAGCTTTCCAGCTGCAGGGAGTTATTAGCAGGTACAATAAATGCAGCTTCAGGTGAGATATATTTCACTTCAGGGGGAAGTGAAGGAAATAATTTTATAATAAAGTCTATGGGTAAAAATGGAAATCACATAATAACAACAAAATTTGAGCACCCATCAGTGCTTAATACAATACGTGAGCTGAAAGAAAACGGAGTGGATGTCACAGAGCTTTCTTTAAATTCAGATGGAAGGATTGACCTGCAGGAGTTAAAAGACAGCATAAGGAAAGATACAGTACTGGTCTCAGTTATGCATGTCAATAATGAGGTGGGATCAATTCAGGACTTGGAGAAGATAGGGGAATTAATCAGGGAATATTCAGACAGGGCAAGGTTCCATGTTGATGCAGTTCAAAGCTATGGTAAGATTCCTATTGACGTAAATAAGTTCAAAATAGATTTTCTTACGGTAAGCGGACATAAAATTCATGGACCCAAAGGAATTGGTTTTTGCTACATAAGAAAAGGCTTGAATCCTAAACCTCTCATTTCCGGGGGAGGCCAAGAGAGGGGATACAGAAGCGGAACAGAAAATGTTCCTGCTGTAATGGGAATGACTGAAGCTTCGGTTGAAGCGCATAAAAATTTAAAGGAAAGTTTTAATCATGCAGCAGAGCTTAAAGAATATTTTATCAGCTCAATTTGGGATTTGAAGGGTATACGCATTAATTCGAATCCAGGAGAATGGAACAGCCCATTTATTCTGAATGTATCTTTTCCGGGAATAAAAGCAGAGGTGCTTCTCCACATTTTAGAAGAAAAGAATATTTTCGTTTCAACCGGGTCAGCCTGTTCTTCAAGGGGAGGAAAAGGTAAATATGTACTTGCAGCCATGGGATTAAATGAAAAGGAGAGTGAAGGCGCAATAAGATTCTCCTTTTCAAGGTTCAATACAAAGGATGAAATTGATTATACAGCGGAAGAGTTGAAAAAAGCACTTATATTTTTAAGGAGAGTAAGAAGATGAGAAAACTAATATTGATTAAGTATGCTTCAGAAATATTTTTAAAGGGATTAAACAGAAATAAATTTGAAAGAAAGCTTAAAAAGAACATATCAAAAAAACTTAATGGTATAGAGTTCCAATTTGTAGAGGACATGGGCAGATGGTTCATATATTCTGAAAGATTAGAAGAAGTTACAGATATAGTTAAAAAAGTTTTTGGAGTAAAAGAGGTCTGTTTTGTAACTGAAATAGAAAGAGATCTTGAGAAAATAAAGGAAGTTGCCCTGGAAAAAGTGAAAGAATCAGGAGCAAAAACCTTCAAGATAGAAACTAACAGGGCAAATAAGGAGTTTCCTGAAGATTCTATAACTGTTTCAAGGGAAACGGGAGCCCATGTACTGATTAATTTTGAAGGAGAGCTTTCAGTTAAAATCAAGAATCCTGAATGTCTTGTAAAAGTAGAAATCAGAAAGAATGCTTATGTGTATACAAATAAGGATATTGTTAAAGGTGAAGGAGGACTTCCGTACGGAGTTAATGGAAGCACTATGTTAATGCTTTCAGGAGGAATAGATTCACCGGTTGCCGGATATATGATGGCAAGAAGGGGAGTTGAAGTCCACTGCGTATACTATCATTCTCACCCTTATACTTCAGAAAGAGCCAAGGATAAGGTTAAGGACCTTGCTAAAGTCCTGGCAAGTTATACAGAAAATGTTGCATTATATGTTGTTCCATTCACAGATATACAGATGGCTATTATAGATAAATGCAGAGAAGATGAACTTACCATAATAATGAGAAGATTCATGATGAGAGTGGCTTGCAGTCTGGCTGAAGAAAAGGGAATACAGTCAGTTACAACAGGGGAAAGCATAGGACAGGTGGCATCTCAGACAATGGAAGGACTGGTTGTTTCTAATGACGTTGCTGACAGACCGGTATTCAGACCTCTTATCGCAACAGATAAGGAAGATATAATGGATGTTTCAAGAAAGATAGGAACTTATGATATATCCATCAGACCTTATGAAGATTGCTGCACTATATTTGTGCCAAAGCATCCAAAAACAAAACCAAGAGTTGATGAAATAAGAAAATCTGAAGAGCAATTGGATTGTGAAGAATTAGTTAAAGAGGCAATTGAAAAAACTGAAGTATTTTATTTTTAATCTATTACAGATATCCTTATAGGGTATCTGTTTTTTACTCTTTAGGGAATTATTAAATTTTCAAGTTGTATATAACTTGAAGTATAAACAATTTATACATAGTCTCGTGACAGTCCCTAAAGAGTAAAAATAAAATTAGTCGCCTGCCAGATTTTCCTCACATACGTTCGGAAAGGCAGATGCGAGAAAAAAATCGACGGCTCATAATCGCCTTGGCGATTTTTTTGTTCCGCAGTAGTATAATTATATTGATGGAATGCTGTTTATTGCAACTTCGAAGAAGGGCATAAAGTTGACAATCGTAATTATTTGTGTATAATATAGGATATACTTTAGTAATTTACTTGGATAAAGTGATGAAGTGAAAGGCGGAGAATATAATGGGATCAATCAAAAATCTTCTTCCAGAGGGAACAAGAGATTTAATCTCAGAAGAGTGCTATAAAAAAGAGGAAATAAGAAAGACACTGGAAGACAAATTGGAAGCATGGGGTTATGAGCAAATAATAACACCTACTTTAGAGTATTATGATACTTTCAACTCACATGCAAAAGCATTCAGACAAGAAGAAATGTATAAATTTTTTGATAATAAAGGCAGAATTCTGGTTTTAAGACCGGATATGACAATACCAATGGCAAGAGTTGTGAGTACTAAGCTAAAAGATTATGAAAGACCAATAAGGGTAAGATATACTTCAAATGTTTACAGAGTAAATGAAGTGTTCGGAGGAAAGCAAAATGAGATAACCCACTGTGGTGCTGAACTTATAGGAAAAGAAACCCTGGAAGGTGATCTTGAAGTAATATATCTTTCAATCAATCTACTTAAATCTTTAGGATTAAAGGATTTTAAAATAGAGTTGGGGCATATTGGTATAATAACATCAATCTTCAATGAATTGGAACTTGGAGATGATGAACAGGAAAAAATATCCCTGCTTATTGAAAAGAAGAGATTGGCAGAACTGAAGGAATTTTTAGATAAGCTTGATATGCCTGATGAAATAAAAGAATTTTTAGAAAAGTTGCCATGGCTTTTTGGAGGTATAGAGGTCTTAGATAACATAAACGACCTGGATGTATATGATAAGATAAAAGCCCCTATAAAATATCTTAAAACACTGGCTGATGCAATTAAAAAGCTTAATCTTCAGGAATATATTTCTGTTGACTTGGGAGTAGTACCTAAAATCAATTACTACAGCGGTCTGATAATAAGAGGATATGCTCATGGAGTAGGAAATTACGTTCTTCAGGGAGGAAGATACGACAGGCTTGTTAATTCCTTTGGAATAGATAACGGAGCAATAGGCTTTGCTGTAAATGTGGATTCCCTTATAGAAGTATATGAATGCAGCACAAAAGTAAAAGCTGTGAAAATAGTTTACAGCAAAGAAAACTTACTGAAAGCGCTGGAAAAAGGAAATGAATTGACTTCAAAAGGTATTAAGGTAAAACTTATAGAAAAAGATATAATAACTGCAGAGGAATTTGCAGATGAGGATACAATAGTAATATAAATTATTTGGGGGGAAAACACATGTCCATAAATATTGCATTGACAAAGGGAAGACTGGAAAAAGAAAGTGTCAAGATTTTTGAAAAAGCAGGCTTTGATGTTTCGGCTTTAAAGGATAAGGGAAGAAAATTAATATTTAAAGATAATAAAATGGATTACAACTATTTCTTGGTTAAAAGCGCGGATGCAATTACTTATGTAGAGCATGGAGTTGCTGATATAGGGATAGTGGGAAAGGATACTTTAATAGAAAACGACCTGAATTATTATGAAGTGCTGGATTTAAAGATAGGTCAATGTAAGTTTATTGTGGCATCACTTCCTGACTCAAGATTGTTTAAAAGTTATGGGCATATTAAAATCGGTACAAAATACCCTACTGTAGCCAAGAAGTATTTTCATGAAAAAGGTATGGATGTGGAGATAATAAAGATAGAAGGGTCTGTAGAGTTAGCACCGCTTCTTAATTTATGCGACGGAATTGTTGATATTATGGAAACCGGAACTACATTAAAAGAAAATGGATTGGTTGTAAGAGATGAGATATGTGATATAAGTGCCAGGGTAATTGTAAATAAAACTGCTTTTAAACTGAAAGAAAAAGAAATAAAGGAATTTCTTACTAAGGTAAGTGGTGTAATATAAGGGGGGCAAATATGTTAAGAATTTTAAAATATAATGAAGAAAGCAGACAGCAGGTTTTAGATGAACTGAAAAGCAGGGAAGTTAAAGAAAGCAAAGAAATACTTGAGTCTGTTGAAGAGATTTTAAGCAAGATAAAGAAGGAAGGGGACAGGGCATTACAATATTTCACAGAAAAATTTGATGGCATAAAGCTGGAATCCCTAAAGGTATCAGAGACTGAAATGCAGGAAGCGTTATCAGTTGTTGAACCTGAATTTATGGTTTCTCTGGAAAAAGCAAAAGAAAACATAAGAATATTTCATGAAAAACAAAAGACAAATTCATGGATACAAACTGGGGAAACAGGAGTATTTATGGGGCAAAGAGTGCTTCCGTTAGAGAGGGTAGGCGTATATGTTCCGGGAGGAACTGCTGCATATCCGTCTTCCGTTCTTATGAATGTTATTCCAGCAAAGGTAGCTGGAGTATCCAAGGTTGTTATGGTTACACCTCCTTCAAAGGACGGAAAGGTAAATCCGTATATTCTTGCAGCTGCAAAGATTGCAGAAGTAGATGAAATATACAAGGTGGGAGGAGCTCAGGGAGTCGGAGCTCTTGCTTATGGAACAGAAACAATAAAACCGGTGGATAAGATAGTAGGGCCGGGAAATATTTATGTTGCAACTGCAAAGAAACTTGTTTTTGGTAATGTAGATATTGACATGATAGCAGGACCTTCTGAAATATTGGTCATTGCAGATGAGAAAGCTAAAAAGGAATATGTGGCAGCTGATATGTTATCACAAGGTGAACATGATATTCTTGCCTCTTCAATACTATTGACCACTTCAGAAAAACTGATAAACGAGGTTTGTATCGAAACAGAAAGACAGACTGAATATTTAAGCAGAAAAGATATCATTAAGAAGTCCATGAGTAAATTTGGGATAGCTATTTTATGTGAAAGTATGGAAGACTGCATTGAACTTTCTAATATTATTGCACCGGAACATCTGGAACTGATGGTGGAAAACCCTATGGAGATGTTAGGAAAAGTTAAGAATGCCGGAAGCGTATTCTTGGGATACTATACTCCTGAACCTGTAGGAGACTATTTCGGAGGTCCTAATCATGTTCTTCCTACATCAGGAACATCCAGGTTTTTCTCAGCTTTATCAACAGATAGTTTTGTTAAAAAATCTTCATTTATATATTATACAAAGGAAGAGCTTATCAAGGCTTCCAAAGATATTATTTTAATGGCAGAAAAGGAAGGTTTGACTGCTCATGGCAATTCTATAAAAGTGAGGTTGGATTAAAATGAAGAAAATACATACTTATACTTCAATGGATACATCTAAGGCGATACGGTTAAATGCCAACGAAATATCTGTTAACATATATAAGGATGCAATATTTTCAATGACTTCAGTATTATCATCCATATCTTTTAACAGATATCCAGATGACGATGCAACTGCCTTGAGAGAAGCCTATGCTAAATATGCAGGGGTGAAAGAACAAAATATTATAGCAGGAAATGGCTCAAATGAGATGATAAATCTTGTTATAAACTCAGTTATTTCAAATGGTAAAAAGTTACTGACTTTGGAACCGGATTTTTCTATGTTTGATTTCTATACATCTATGTATGGCGGAGAAATAGTTAAAGTACCTGTAGGGGAAGATGGTCAGGTGGATATAGACGAATTTATCCGCAAGGGTAAAAGTGAAGAGGTGCGCATAATCATTTTTTCAAATCCCAATAATCCTACCGGTACAGTAATACCGGAAAATGATATGATAAGGATATGCAGGGAGTTTAAGAACATACCGGTAGTTGTAGATGAAGACAGTTATGAATTCTGCGGTGAATCCATGGTTAAATACATAAATGAATATGAGAATCTTTTAATTACCAGGTCTCTTTCTAAGGCATGGGGGCTTGCAGCCATAAGAGTTGGATTTTTACTTGGAAATGAGAAGAAAATAAAAGAACTCTCAAAATATAAACCTCCTTATAATTTAAATAGTATTTCACAGGAACTGGCAGTTATTGCTTTAGGATACCCAAAGCTTGTAAAAGAAAATGCTGAAATAATAATTCAGGAGAGAGAAAAACTTTTTGAGGAGTTAAAAAAAATAGAAAAAGAAAGCTGCATGGATATAAGTTTCTATCCGTCAAAAGCTAACTTTATCTATGGGAAGACATCGTATAAAGAGGCTTTGATAAATGGGCTGAGAAATAAAAACATTCTCATAAGAACATTCGGGGATAACAGTTTCAGGATAACTGTTGGTTCATCTCAGGAGAATAAGAGATTAATCGAAGCTTTAAGAAAAATTCTGGTCTATGAAGGAGAGAATAATTATGACTATAAGGACTTATAAGTGCAGCAGAGAAACAAAAGAGACCCAGATCAAACTTGAGATAAATTTAGACGGAAGCGGAAATTCTGAGATAAATACAGGTGTGGGCTTTTTTGATCATATGTTGACTTTGCTTTCCTTTCACAGTGATTTTGATATGAAGATAGAAGCTGTAGGGGATTTATATGTAGATGACCATCATCTGGTAGAAGATACAGGAATATTATTAGGCAAGGCACTGAAGAAAGCTCTGGGAGATAAAAAAGGCATAAAAAGATACGGAACTTTTTTCCTGCCTATGGATGAAGCTTTGGCCATGGTGTCATTGGATATTTCAGGGAGAGGATTCCTGCATTTTGAAAGTGAGTTCTCAAGGGAAGCTTTAGGGGACTTTTCAACTGAGATGGTTAAAGAATTTTTCAGAGCTTTTGCCATGAACAGTGAAATCACCCTGCATGGAAGAGTTTTATATGGAGAAAATGACCATCATAAGATAGAAGCTTTATTCAAGGGACTTGGAAGAGCACTGAAAGAAGCTGTTTCCATGGATGATAAAAATATGGATAGAATTCCTTCAAGCAAAGGAGATTTATAATGATAAGTATAGTTGATTATGGAATGGGAAATCTCAAGAGTGTTTATAATGCTTTTAAGTTTCTTGGGATTGAAGCTGAAATTACAGGAGATCATGAAAAAATCAGAAACTCTGACGGAATACTGCTGCCGGGAGTAGGAGCATTCCCGGATGCAATGAAGAATTTAAAGGAAACGGGTCTGGATAAAGTAATTCTGGAAGAAGTGGCTAAGGGCAAGCCACTTTTAGGAATATGCCTTGGGATGCAGCTTTTGTTTTCTAAGGGATTTGAAGGTGAAGAATGTGACGGTCTTGACATTATAGAAGGAGAAATAAGGAAACTTCAGGGGAATGATATAAAAATTCCGCATATGGGATGGAACTCACTTGAAGTGAATATTAAGGATCCTATAATGAAGGATTTGCCGGAAGAATGTTATGTATACTTTGTGCATTCATACCTTGGCGTGAATTATCTGGATGAAAATCTGGTGGCATACAGTAATTACGGAAACAATAAAATTCCTGCAATAGTTAAAAAGGGAAATGTGTACGGAGCTCAATTTCATCCGGAAAAAAGCGGAGATGTGGGACTTCAGATTTTAAAAAATTTTAGGGAGCTGATTAAATGATAATTTTACCTGCAATAGATATAAGAGGAGGAAAGGCTGTAAGGCTTTACCAAGGAGATTATTCAAAGGAAGAGGTAGTGGCAAAGGATATATTTGATCAGGCAAGGGAGTTTCAGAGACTTGGTGCCACACACCTTCATCTGGTGGATTTAGACGGAGCAAAAGAAGGAACCGGGGTAAATGAAGAAATAATATTAAAACTTGCCAAGGAATTGGACATGAGCATTGAAGTAGGAGGCGGCATAAGAACACTTGAAAGAATAGATAAACTTCTTTCCAATGGAGTAGACAAGGTTATATTGGGAACTGCTGCAATTGAGAATAAAGAGTTGCTTATGAAAGCTCTGGATAAATACGGAGATGCCATAATAGTAGGAATTGATGCCAGAGACGGAAAGGTGTGCGCAAACGGATGGCTGGAAGAAAGCAATCTGGATTATGTGGAATTCAGCAAAACTATGGCGGACTTGGGAGTAGACAACATAATAGTTACTGATATAAGCAGAGATGGAACCCTTCAAGGGGTAAACATTGATATGCTCAGAACATTGAAGGAAAAAGTAAACATCAAAATTACTGCTTCAGGCGGAGTAAAAAACATTGAAGATATTAAAAAACTAAAGGAACTAGGCGTTTATGGAGCAATAACAGGTAAAGCGATTTATTCTGGAGAATTATCCCTTAAAGATGCCCTGGACCTGGTTAAATAGCAGGGGGGGATTTTTATGCACACTAAAAGAATTATTCCATGTTTGGATGTTGATAAGGGTCGAGTAGTTAAAGGCATTAATTTTGAGGGTCTCGTAAATGTAGGAGATCCTGTGGCTCTGGCAGAGTACTACAGTAAACAGGGAGCTGATGAATTAGTTTTTCTTGATATAAAAGCTACTCATGAGGGAAGAGGTATAATGGAAGATGTGGTTAGAAGAACTGCAGAAAAGGTGTTTATACCCTTCACTGTAGGGGGCGGACTTAACTCTGTTGACGATATTAAAAGAATATTAAGAGCAGGAGCGGATAAGATATCATTAAATTCTGCGGCTGTCAGAAATAAGGAATTCATAAAAGAAGGAGCATATTATTTCGGATCACAGTGCATAGTTCTTGCTGTTGATGCTAAGAGAAGACAAGACCAAAGCGGCTGGAATGTGTTTATTAACGGGGGAAGAATTGATACTGGCATGGATGTGCTTAAGTGGATAGAAGAAGGTGTGAAAATGGGAGCAGGAGAGATTCTTCTTACTTCCATGGACAGGGATGGAACAAAAGAAGGCTTTGACAATGAGCTTCTTTCAAAAGTAAATGATATAGTGAATGTACCCGTTATAGCTTCAGGCGGATGCGGATGCCTGGAAGACTTTTATGATGCCTTCGAAAAAGGCAGGGCAGATGCAGCTTTGGCAGCATCTCTGTTCCATTATGGAGAACTGACCATAAAAGAAGTCAAAGACTATTTAAGAGGAAGAAACATCCCTATGAGGAAATAAAGGAGTAATTATGTTTGATATTGAAAAAATTGATTTTGATAAAGGAAATTCTCTGGTTCCTGCAATTGTCCAGGATTTCAATACCAAAGAAGTATTAATGCTTGCCTACATGGATAAGGAAAGTCTTATCAGAACGATTGAAAGCGGAACAACATGGTTTTTTTCCAGAAGCAGAAATGAATATTGGAATAAAGGAGCAACATCCGGAAATATGCAATTTGTAAAAGAAATGTATTATGATTGCGACGGGGATACAATTCTTCTACTTGTTGAGCCTAAGGGACCAGCATGCCATACGGGAAAAATCAGTTGCTTTTTTAACAAGATAGAGGGGTAAATAATATGAAAAGTGAAATAAAAAATTTATATGAAATTATCTTATCAAGGAAAGAGGAAGCAGAAGAGGGTTCGTATACTAAATACCTTTTTGACAAGGGAACAGATAAGATATTAAAGAAGGTAGGAGAAGAAGCTACAGAAGTAATAATTGCCGCTAAAGGGAATGATAAAGAAGAACAGATAGCAGAAATATGCGACCTTGCATATCATGTATTGGTTCTTATGGCAGATATTAATATATCTGTTGAGGAAGTTGAGGCAGAATTGAAAAAAAGAAGTGAAAAGATAGGCAATTTTAAAGGCGAAAGAAAAAAGGTGGAAGAACTATAAAAAATTTAAGGCACAAGTCTCGCTGGATCAGATGCAGTTGGACTTGTGCCTTAGTCATATCATTATATTTGTATGTTGCTTCTTCTCTCAATTCTAGAAGAATTCAACATGCATAAGTTAAGTTTCGGTAAAGGAACCCTATATTTAAGAATAGTTTTGATTGTAATCATGAAGTAAATCTGAGTCATCAGTTTTGTGATGGGTGTTTTTTTTAAATATGATAAATTTATTGATCATAAATCCTATAATTCCAGTAGTCATAGCTGCAAAAAAGGCTGAAAGGTTGGCATTTAAGCCCCTGTGCAGATGAAAAGGATTCATTTTAGTAAGTTCAACCAGCATTATGGCATCAATAAAACTTAAAACAGCCAAAAGAGAAACATAGCTGAAATATGACTTAATGGTGGGCTTTGTTTTAAAGGTATAGGTTCTGTTCAATAAATAGCCTGAAGTGGAATAAACCAGAAAAGAAATAAGTTTAAACAGATAATTTATTTTTCCTATGTACATTCCTGAAACAAACCACAAAATATTCAGTACTAAAAGGTCAATAATCACGTTTGAAGCGCCTACCAAGGCATAAGTCATAAACTGGATAATTGAATTTAATTTTATTTTACTTTTAATCAAAAGTTTTCCCTCCGATAATATTCATACAAAAAATAAAACAACTATAGGTATTTTATCACATAAAAAAAATATTATCACTAAAATATTTATATTAATTAATTGTAACAAATTCAATACAATTATGTTTATCAATGACAAATTAACATAATTGGTATAAAATATTTATTAGGATTTTAATTACAACCATTAATTTGTATATGCTGGGAAATTGACATGTTTTGCAATTTTCGAACAGATATAAATTAAGCTCTGCAGTTAATATTCTTTAGTCATAAAAATTACCAGACATTAAATAGAAGGAGAGTAGTAAAATGAAAAATAAGAAAAGCATACCTTTTTCACCTCCAGATATAACTGAGGCTGAAATCCAAGCTGTAACTGAAGTTTTAAGATCAGGATGGATTACCTCAGGACCAAGGTTGGCAAAATTTGAAAAAGAAATTGAAAAATACTTGTCTGTAAATAAAGCAGTGGCTTTAAATTCAGCTACAGCAGCAATGGAATTGGTATTGAAGGCTTTTGATATAAAAAAGGGCGATGAAATAATTTCCACTCCATACACTTATACAGCAACATCAAGCGTTGCTGTCCATAGAGGGATAGTCCCTACTTTAGTGGATGTGCAAAAAGGTTCTTTTTTCATGGATATGAATAAATTAGAGGATGCAATAACAGCAAAGACAAAAGTTATCATGCCCGTAGACTTAGGCGGTTTTCCATGTGATTATGATGCAATTAAAAGCATATTGAAGTCTAAGAACAGGGAAGACATAATTATATTATGCGATTCTGCCCATTCTTTCGGTGCGAAATATAAGGGTGAAAGAGTTGGTGGACAATGTGATTTCCACAGTTTTTCTTTTCATGCAGTAAAGAATCTCACTACTGCAGAAGGAGGGGCTTTAACTTTTAATAATAATAATTTTAGGGGAAGAGAGGATTTAGGCAAGGAATTCAGAACTATTTCTCTTCACGGTCAAACTAAGGACGCCTTAGCAAAAACTAAATTAGGCGGATGGGAGTATGACATTATAACTGATGGTTTTAAATGCAATATGACTGATATCAATGCAGCAATAGGTCTTGTTCAGCTTTCCAGATATGAAGAGATGTTAGTAAAAAGAAGAAATATCTTTGAAATATATTCAAAGATATTAGGCAGCCAGGAATGGGCAATTATACCTCCAAGCAAAGATAATGAAGGATCAGAATCTTCATGCCATTTGTATACATTAAGAATTGATGGATTTTCAGAATTAAAGAGAAATCTTTTAATAGAAAAGCTTGCAGAATCAGGAATAGGAACAAATGTTCACTATAAACCTCTTCCAATGCTTACACTATATAAAAACTTAGGATTGGATATAAAGGATTATCCAAATGCGTTTGCTCAATATGAAAATGAGATAACACTTCCTGTGTATTCTAAATTAACATTAGAAGATGCAGACTATGTTGCTAATGAAGTTGTAAAAATTGTAAATGAAATGAAGTAAAAAAATCGTCAAGGCGATTATGAGCCGTCGATTTTTTTCTCGCATATGCCTTTCCGAACGCATGTGAGGAAAATCTGGCAGGCGACAATTTTTATTTTTTTACTCTTTAGGGACTGTAACTAGACTACGTATAATCGCATTTTCCTTAAGTTATCTGCAACTTCATAATCTTATAATTTCCTAAAGAGTAAAAAAATCCAGCCCAAGGGCTGGATTTTAATTTTGAAAGTACTAATATTCCATTTTGCGTTCGTTAAAGTGAACTGTTTTAAGACCGATGGAACTTAGAAGTTCTGTTGCTTCATTGAAGTTAATGCCTATTACATTTTTTCCATGGGCATCTGATCCCAGTGTCACGTATTTTCCTCCCAAGTCCTTATACCTTTTGAAGATCTTATATAGAGATTTATAGCGTTCCTTTTCATTTAGCCTGTTGGTATTCAGCTCTATTATCTTATTATTTATTAAAAGTTTTTTCAGGACTTCATCGATATGTTCACCATATACATCAAAGTGAAGTTCCTTGTCTTCATATGGTGCATAACGGCAGGCATAATCAATGTGGCCCAGAGCATCAAAACCATCATATGAATCAATTAAGTTGAACATTGCTTCAAGGTATTCTATATAGTGATGGTCTTTGCCCTTATCAGAGTTGTAGAAATCAATATAGATATCTCTTCCGTTCACCATGTGAACTGAGCCAATAACATAATCAAAGCTGTAAGTGTTGATTATATCATAATACTCCTTTATAACATTATTGCTTAAGCCAAGTTCAATTCCAAGTTTTAGATGCTGGTTCCTGTAGTTTTGGTAAGTGTTCAGATAAGCTGGAATATCACATCTGAACATATTTGGGTCAGGATAATCTAAATCTATGTGTTCTGTTAATGTAACAGCAAGGTTTTTCTTTTTACTTTCTTCTATTACCTCATGAATCCCCATTTTAGAGTCACTAGAAAAAATGGTATGCATATGATTGTCAAAAATCATAGGATTCCTCCTCAAAATTTCAATTATATATATAAATATATGTTAGTATTATACCATAATACATCAGCATTTTTAACATGAATTGAAAATAATAATTATTAATTAAGCAGTATTTAAAGAACAGGGGAATTTATGGTATCATATAAATTAATTCTATATAAAAAGAAAGGTTGTGAATTGATGTTATTATTTGAGATTGATGGAATAAAATTCTATAAAGAGGATTTTCAGGATGATTTTTCAGAATATGTGGACATTATACCGATAATTCAGGAATTCCAGGAAGCACTCAGCATTGAAAAAATAAGCTGTACAAGTGATAATGACTGCTGCTATGGAACAAAAGAAAATTATTTTGCAGAAATACAAGGAGTTATTAATTCTGAGGATGAATTTCTGCTTCTGGAAGAAGTTGATTCTCCAGGGGAAAATCTTGATTTGTTTGTAATAAGAATTTATATGTGTACAAATTGCGGCAAGTGGATTATTGATATTTTAGAATAAACGGGCAGGCGGGTCAAATGAATGAAATCACTGGATATTTAAAAAATATAACAGGAACAGTAGTTGCTTTTATCAGAAAACACTATATGGTTATAATACCAGCAGGGCTTATCTTGTTGATTTTTACGGGATATATTTTAGGATACAGCAAGAATTCCGAGGATTACTTTTTCAGCTTTTTTCAAAAATCAATAGAGGACAAAAATACTGAAAAGCTGTCATCATTTATAAATTCAGATGGCAAAGCTGTTCTTGAGGAAGATTCCCAGCCTCTGCTGGAATATTTATCAAAAGAAAACAATAAAGAGATTTTTATAAATGAAATTAAGGAAAATGGAAATTATAATGGGTTCACTTTAAAGAAAAGGGCAGGATTGTTTGCGGATAAATATTATCTGGAATGCAGCGGAGTTCAAATTAAAATTAATACCAACTATCCTTCAAGGATAATTATAAACAATAAAGAAGTCGGGATGACAAAGGCACAGGAAGGTCTGACCATTGAAGGAAGGCTTCCGGGGCTGTATAGTATAAAAGCTGTGGCTGACACTGAATATGGGGATATTGAAAATATAGAAACCATTCCTCTTTTCAATGATCAGGAAATAAACATTGAGCTTCAGGGAAATCCTGTTACAATAATAAATACACCATACCAGAAGGGACGGGTGTATATAAACAATAAAGATATAAACAGGAAGGTCAGTGATATTAACAATTACGGCTTCTTTCCAAAGGACGACAGCAACAGGCTGTACTTTGTATATGATTTTCCCTGGGGGGAGATCAGTAGCGAAGAGGTTGCTGTAGGGAATCTGCCTGAAGTTTCTCCAAAGATTCAGATGGTAAACGAAAAATTGCAGACAGATATTTCTGAAAAGGTTGAAGAATTTTATGCAAGCGTATTTTCTGCCCTTAATAAAGAAGACATGAATGAAATAAAAAATGTTCCCGAAAATATTAAGTTTTCTATATATTCTGACCTTACTAAAAAATATTTTATCTTAAAAAACGTATATGAGATTAAAACCATATCTTGTAAAACAGAAAATGATTCCTTTAAATTTGACGGCAATTCATATACAGGGAAAGTAAAGGTTGATATCCAATATTCAACAGCAAAAAGAATACTTGGGGTTCCAGTGGCTTTGGAGGAACAGAAGGCTTCCTTTTTGACTGACTGTCTGTACAAGGAGTCAGGATGGGAAATAACATGGATAAATAAAATGTAAATCACACACCAGGGGTAGTTCCAGTATTTGGAATTACCCCTGGTGTGTGTGCCAACAACATTAAGATTTAATCAATTCTTTATTAAATTTAACTAGAATATATTTAATAAATAATATATAATAGTATTATATCAATAGTGTGAATATTTTAACAATTGTAAATATTCTATAATATATATATAATTACAATTTATATCTAAAGTAAGAGGGGATGAAGGTATGTGTTGTCCAAATGAAACTTTAAAAGGAAAATTTGACGAACTAGAAGAATTTATTAAAGAGCGAAATTATAGTAAATCTGAATTGATTGCCATCTTACATAGGGCACAGGGTATTTTTGGGTACTTGCCAAGGGAAGTTCAGACCTTTGTGGCTGATAAACTTGATTTGCCATATTCCAAGGTGTACGGTGTGGTGACTTTCTATTCTTATTTTTCAACTACAGCTAAAGGTAAGTACGTTGTAAACGTATGCACCGGGACGGCTTGTTTTGTAAGAGGAGCAGGTGAAGTTTTAGAGGAATTTGAAAAGAAGTTGGGTATACACGAAGGGGAAACAACAGCAGACGGCAAATTTACAATAGATACTTTAAGGTGTGTAGGAGCATGCGGATTAGCTCCGGTAGTTTCAGTGAATGGCAAAGTGTACGGGCATTTCAATAAAAAAGATGTTGACAGATTAATTCAAGAATACAGTGAATAGGCGGGGTTGAGTATGGAAAAAATTAAATCCTATGATGAATTAAAAAGATTCCATGAAGAATATAAAAACTTAATAAAATTAAGAAATGTTCAAGAAAATGGCACAGTGGAGATAAATACAAACAGTAAAGTGGAAATACTGGTCTGCGGAGGAACAGGGTGCAAATCTGCTTTATCTGATGAAATAATTTCCGAAATCCAAAGAGAAATAGAAAAAAACAGTCTTTCTGACAGGGTTTCTGTGGAAATGACAGGATGCTTCGGTTTCTGTGAGAAGGGTCCTGTAGTTAAAATAATGCCTGACGATACATTCTATATACATGTTAAACCTGAAGATGCAGGTGAAATAATAAATGAGCACATTATAAAAGGAAATGTTGTGGATAGGTTGTTATATGAAGAACCGACTTTAAAGAAAAAAGTAAGAAGACAGGATGATATGAGTTTTTATAAAAAACAAAAAAGAATCGCACTTAGAAACTGTGGTGTGATAAATCCTGAGAACATAAATGAATATATCGCCTCTCAAGGCTATATGGCTCTCGGAAAAGTTTTGACAGAAATGACACCTGAAGAGGTAATAAAGGAAATTTCTGACTCAGGATTGAGAGGAAGAGGGGGCGGAGGATTCCCTACAGGCAGGAAATGGCAGTTTACAAGAGCTGCAAAGGGGGATATCAAGTATATTATATGCAATGCAGATGAAGGAGATCCGGGAGCATTTATGGACAGATCCATATTGGAAGGAGATCCTAACAGTGTTGTAGAAGCTATGGCTATTGCAGGATATGCAATAGGTGCAAGTAAAGGATATATTTATATAAGAGCAGAATACCCGCTGGCAGTTCACAGGCTTATGGTTGCTATCAAACAGGCTAAGGAATTGGGAGTTATAGGTGATGATATCCTTGGAAGCAATTTTAGTTTTGATATAGATATCAAGTATGGTGCAGGAGCATTCGTATGCGGTGAAGAAACTGCCCTTATCCATTCAATTGAAGGTGAAAGAGGAGAGCCTACTACCAAACCTCCTTTCCCTGCTGAAAATGGTTTGTTTGACAAACCAACTTCAGTTAATAATGTTGAAACCTTTGCAAATATTCCTGTAATCATAAACAATGGCTCCAAGTGGTTCAGTTCAATAGGTACCACAACATCAAAAGGTACAAAGGTATTTGCGCTGGCAGGTAAAATAAATAACGTAGGCCTTGTAGAAGTTCCTATGGGTATTACGTTAGAAGAAATAATTTATGAAATAGGCGGAGGAATAAAAGACGACAAAAAATTTAAAGCAGTGCAGACAGGAGGCCCTTCAGGAGGATGCATACCATCAATGCTTTTAGACCTTCCTATAGACTATGAATCCTTGAATGCAATAGGATCAATGATGGGATCTGGAGGAATGATCATCATGGATGAAGATAACTGCATGGTTGATATTGCAAAATTCTATCTTGAATTCATTGTTGATGAATCCTGTGGAAAGTGTACTCCTTGCAGAGTAGGAAACAAAAGGCTTTTAGAAACTTTGAACAAAATAGTTCAAGGAAATGGAACTGAAAGTGACCTGAAGAAGTTAAGGGAACTTTCAAAAATAATAAAAGATACATCTTTGTGTGGATTGGGTCAGTCAGCTCCAAATCCTGTTTTGAGCACAATGACATATTTTATGGATGAATATGAAGCACATGTTAAGGATAAGAAGTGTCCTGCAGGAAAGTGCAAGAAACTGGTTAAATATGTGATAACAGAGAAATGCATAGGATGTACCAAGTGCAGCAGGATGTGCCCTGTAAACTGCATTTCAGGAAAATTAAAAGAAGCACATGTAATTGACCAAGAAAAGTGTATTAAATGCGGAACCTGTTACGAAGGATGCCCAGTAAAAGCAATAACGCTGGTATAAAGGGAGATGAAAGATATGGGATTAGTTCAATTAACTATAAATGGAAGAAATGTTGAAGTGGAGGAAGGCTCAACTATATTAGATGCAGCCAGAAAGCTGAATATAGATATTCCTACTCTTTGTCATCTAAAGCTTCAGGATGGAAAAACAGTAAGCTGCACATCTTCATGCAGAGTCTGTGTCGTAGAGGTTGAAGGAAGGAAAAACCTGGCTGCCTCCTGCTCAACACCAGTGGCTCCTTTTATGTCAGTAAAGACAAATACTCAGAGAGTGGCAAATGCAAGAAAAACCATTGTTGAGCTGCTGCTTTCCGACCATCCTCAAGACTGCCTGAAGTGTCAGAAAAACTTAAAATGTGAGCTTCAGAAAATAGCATCTGACTTAAATATCAGAGAAATAAGATATGAAGGGGAAATGTCCAAAACACCTGTTGATTATTCTTCTGTAGCAGTAACCAGAGATGTGGACAAGTGTATTTTATGCAGAAGATGTGTAAGTGTATGCAGTAATATTCAGTCTGTGAATGTACTGGCACCAGTCTATAGAGGATTTGATACAGTAATATCCACTGCTTTCAATGATCCACTGGCAGATACAAACTGCACAAACTGCGGACAATGTGTAGCAGTTTGTCCGACAGGGGCCTTAAGAGAAGCAAATGATGAAGACAGAGTTTGGGATGCACTTGATGATCCGGAAAAATACGTGATAGTTCAGACTGCTCCATCTATCAGGGCAGCTTTGGGAGAACAATTTGGATTTGCTCCGGGAACAAATGTTACTGGTAAGATGGTATCAGTACTTAAGGCTTTGGGGTTCAAAAAAGTCTATGATACTGATTTTGCAGCTGACTTGACAATTATGGAAGAAGCCAGCGAATTGATTGAAAGAATTAAGAGCAATCAAAATCTTCCTTTACTAACAAGCTGTTGTCCGGGATGGATAAAGTTTATGGAACACAATTACAGCGAATTGTTAAATCTTCCATCCAGCTGCAAGTCTCCTCAGCAAATGTTCGGAGCAATTGCCAAAAGTTACCTGGCAGAAAAGTTAGGAGTTGATCCTAAAAATATGGTAGTGGTATCTGTAATGCCATGCACTGCTAAAAAATATGAAGCCAGCAGAGAAGAAATGGAAGTTGATGGAATAAGGGATGTGGATATTGTTATAACCACAAGGGAACTAAGCAGCATGATAAGAAGTGCCGGATTGGATCTTAAGGACTTTGAGGGGGAGGAATTTGATAATCCTTTAGGAGAGTCTACAGGTGCAAGTGTTATTTTTGGAACTACAGGAGGTGTTATGGAGGCTGCCCTCAGAACAGCATATGAATGGGTTACAGGTGAAGATTTAGAAAATTTGGATTTTGAACCTGTAAGAGGGCTGACAGGAATAAAATCCGCCGATGTGAAAATAGGGGATTTAAATCTGAAGGTTGCCGTAGGAAGTGGCTTAGCAAATGCAAGACAATTGATGGAATCAATTAAGAATGGTGAAAATGAATTTGCTATGATAGAAATAATGGCATGTCCGTTTGGATGTATAGATGGTGGTGGACAGCCATATATCAGAGGAAATAAAGATATACTTAAAAAGAGGATGGAAGTTCTTTATAATGCAGATTCAGGAAAACAAATCAGAAAATCTCATGAAAATCCTATGATTAAGGAACTATATGAAAATTATCTGATGAAACCAAATGGGGAAAAGCCTCATAAATTACTTCATACAAAATATAAGGCTAGAAAATAAAGAAAAAGAGGGGGTTTACTTTAGGTAAACCCCTTTAAATATATGATAATTAAAAGTATGGAAGCACCTTAAGTGCTGATAACAGTTTACTCAAAATACATTAAGAACATATTACAGGAATATTAAGA
>JBEHWK010000017.1:0-34867 GCA_040217795.1 Clostridiaceae bacterium | reverse complement strand
TCATACCTTTTCACCTTGGCTTTCCATCTTTATGATATTGTATTATCTATTACTTTACATCTATATTTTCCCCCAAGCACAAGATGATAATACATAAAGAACACTGAATGGTTATTATTATCTAACTGCATGTATACACCTGCTTTATATATTATACTACTGAATATATTCTAAGTATTTCATATGCCGGGGTATTCCTCAAGGGGCAACAATTCATCCTCTACCTATGCTCTCACTTCGTGAGTAAGGTAGCTTAGAGGTAGGGGACTTCTTGTGCTTTAGGTTAAAGATATGGAAAGTGTATTCCTGCGGGAATGCTCTTTCTTTTTTTACTCTTTAGGAATTATAAAATTTTTTAGTTGTGGATAACTTAAGGAAAAAACGATTATACGTAGTCTAGTTAAAGTCCCTAAAGAGTAAAAAATAAAAAAATATATGTTTGCAAATAAGAATAATAATATCGACAAATTTGATAACTCCAAGCGGGTATTATTAAGAAATATTTGATTAAAATATCATTGAATAAATTATTTTTGTGGAGGACTGAATATGGTTATGAATAAACTCGAACTGGAATATTTCACAAATATTATAAATTCATACAGCGATTTGGAATATTTGTTTTCAACCATACTCTATAGTGCCGGACCGACATTGATGAAAGAAAAAGCATCCACATTACTTAATTTTAGTGATGGCAACCATCATCTCAGGAGTTCATGGGATAGATATAAAGGAGAAGTACTAAACAGATTTAAAGTGGAATTTATTGAATTAAAAAAGGATGCTCATAGTACATGGGTATTATTTTATGATAGGGAAACTTTGGAGGATGTTATCAGAGGAGAAAGAAATATAGAGTTTTTAACAAGGTTTGGATATAGAAATGAAATGAACATAGAAGAGTGTCTGTTAAAATTGAGCAGAAGATTTGAATATTGCTGCCCTCATGAGATCGGAATTTTTTTAGGATATCCTTTGGATGATGTAGTATTTTTTATAAATGGTTCAAAGGGAAAATGCAAGATGACAGGCTATTGGAAAGTGTATGACAATATTGAGGAAGCAAAGAATACATTTGATAAATATGATAGGATAAGGGCAGATTTCATTAATCTTATGATCAGCGGTGTCAGGCCTACAGATGTTTATATAAACTGAACAAATCTTTATATTTCAGAATTCCGGATTCTCAAAAAATATCATAATAAAAACAACTAAATGATGTTTCAAACCACAGAAAGTTGAAAATTAACATGGTACTTTATGTGGTGTTTTTTTTGCAAATTAATATTTTGAATATATTGAATTATCAAATATATAAATATATTATTTGGTAATAATAGTTATTGACAATAAATAAATGAACGTTTATTCTGAAATTAACAGAGGTGAGAATATGAGAAGAAAAGATGATGAAAAGCAGAAAAATATTAAAGAAGCAGTTATCAAGTTGATTCTTAAGGAAGGTTTTCATGGAACATCTATCTCAAAGATTGCCAAAGAGGCAGGGGTTTCACCGGCAACAGTATATATCTATTATGACAGTAAGGATGATATGCTGCAGGATATTTACAGAGAGTATTCGGAGGAAGTTTACGATTATCTTTTAAGCAGTATAAATGAAAAAATGGACGGACAGAAAATTATAGATGTATTTATCAGAAGTTATTATTTATACATTAAAGAGAACGAGGAAATTTTTCATTTTGTTGACCAGTTCTCCAGCTGCCCGGCATTATCAAACAACTGCAGTGAGAAAAATGGAATAAAAGATTTGTACAGCTTTTTTGATAGTATGAAAGCCAGAAAAGTATTTAAGGATTATAGAAATGAGAATATAGCAGCCACACTTTTTTCACCTGTGAAAACAATTTCAATGAATAAGTGCAGAAATGAAAAGGAGATTGAAAGTTTACTTGAAGAACTCATCAACATAATAAAGGAGGCTCTTCTGAAATAGTCTGGAAGTATCTTACACAAAGGGGTGGAAACAATGAAAATTTATGATGAAAAAAATATGGAAGCGTTAGTGATACCAATAGCAAATTTAGTTCTGCTTACAGGCATGACATACAACCTTAGAATAAATAAGCTTAGCAAAGAGGAAGAGGAATATCTGTCTAATCCAGAAAATCTGACAGCGTCACTGCTGTTGAAACAAAATGTCAGCAAGTCGGAAGTAAATGAAGAAAGTTTCTATAAGATAGGATCTTTGTTCAAGGTGCTGGAAATGGAAAAGTTGGACAAGGGTTATCAGGTAAGGATAGAAGTGGTGGACAGGGTTGAAATCAGGGAAATCAGACTTGAGAAAGACAGCATATCAGGAAGGTTTGAAATAGCTTCCGATATAAATGATCTTGATGAGAAAAGCAAAGAAAGTATGCTTAGTTATATTAAAAAAGTAGCCAGAGAAATCGGTGAAAGCTTTAGAGGTGCTGAAGAATTCATAAAAACAATCGGTGAAATGAATGAATTAAATAAGCTGATAGGTTTTCTTATACAATATATGCAGCTTTCAGCACAGGAAAAATACGATTTGGTTCAGATCCAAAGAATGAAGGAAAGGTGCTACAAATTTATTGACTACCTGTTAAAGCATAGAGAGTCAGTGAAACTTCAGTTTGAGATGGCTGAAAGGTTCTCGGAAAAAGCAAATAAAAATTACAGGCAGACTGTCCTTAAAGAGCAGCTTAAGGCTATACAGGAAGAATTGAATATGGGCAAGGATTCACTGGATAACAGCAATGATGATTATCGTGAAAAAATAAAACTGGCAAAGATGCCCAAGGAAGTTGAGGAAACTGCACTTGATGAGCTTGCTAAACTGGAGCTTCAGAATCCAAGCAGTCCTGACTACAATGTCATCCGCAATTACCTGGACTTATTGGTAAGGCTCCCCTGGGCCTCTGAGGAAGAAAAAGAAGTGGACATAAATAAAGCCAGGGATATATTAAATGAAGACCATTATGGCCTTGAGAAAGTAAAGGAAAGAATACTTCAGCATATGGCAGTGATGAAGCTGAGGAAGGACAAGAAAGGCTCAATATTATTGCTTGTAGGACCTCCAGGAACAGGTAAGACAAGTTTAGGAAAAAGCATAGCATCAGCCTTGAACAGAAAATACATACGATTAAGCCTTGGTGGGATAAGGGATGAGGCAGAGATAAGGGGACACAGAAGAACGTATGTAGGAGCGATGCCGGGAAGAATTATTCAAAGTATCAGGAAAGCAGGAGTGAAAAATCCTGTTTTGATTCTGGATGAAGTAGACAAGTTAATGGCAGGATATAATGGTGACCCTTCAAGCGCACTCCTTGAAGTTCTCGATCCTGAACAGAACAGCACTTTTACAGACCACTATCTGGATGTACCTTACGATTTGTCAGAAGTATTCTTTATTGCAACTGCAAATAACATTCAGGGAATACCAGTGCCTCTTTTGGACAGAATGGAAGTTATTCATATATCAAGCTATACCTCAAATGAAAAGTTTTATATAGGAAAGCGGCATTTGATTCCCCAGGTAGTTGAGGAACATGGACTGACTTCTGAACAGCTTGTTATAGAAGATTCAACATTACTGAAAATTATAAGCGAATATACAATGGAGGCCGGAGTAAGAGGCCTTAAGAACCAGCTGGCCACCATCGCAAGGGTTGCTGCGGAAAAAATAGTTTCAAACAAGGCTGAGACACCTTATATAATCAAAGATGAAGATCTCAAGGAGATTCTTGGCAAGGAAGCATCAAAACATGACAAGGCTCAGGAAAACAACCCTGCAGGGGTTGTAACAGGGCTTGCCTGGACTCCTGTGGGAGGAGAGATACTTTTCATTGAAGCTATTGATATGCCAGGAAGTGGACAAGTTTTTCTTACCGGAAAGCTTGGAGATGTAATGCAGGAATCAGCAAAGATTTCATTGAGTTTGATAAAATCAAGATTTGCAGCAAACAACTTCAATTTTAGAGAAAAAGACCTTCACCTTCACGTTCCGTCAGGTTCTGTTCCTAAGGATGGTCCATCAGCAGGTGTTGCGCTATTTACAGCTCTTGCGTCGCTTATAACAGGAATAAAGGTTGATTCAAAGCTGGCTATGACTGGAGAAATAACATTAAGGGGTATTGTCCTTCCAATAGGGGGACTGAAGGAAAAACTTTTAGGTGCGGAGAGAGCCGGAATCAGAAAGGTATTGATTCCCAAAGATAATATGGATGATCTTAAGGATATTCCTGAAGAAGTAAGAAATAAGCTGACTATAATAACTGTGGAAACAGTAGAGGATGTTTTGAAGGAAGCTTTGGGAATATCATTACCTACAATCAGGCAGGTGTTTAATTTCGAAGCGCCATTCCAGGAGCATTTCAGCATAGCACCATTTTAAAAGATAAAAAGACACCTCAAAAGGCACTGACCTTTTGAGGTGTTTCTCTGTTAAGCTGCTGCATCAGCTTTTTTTCTTTTTTTTACAAATGCATATGCAATTAAACCCAATACTGCAGCAACTACAAGATAATCAGCTATATGTAACCAGGAGCGGATTACTTCCCAATTTTCACCCATGACGAATCCTGCATATCCAAGAATAATACTCCAGATTAATGAACCTGCAAAGGTATATATGACAAATTTATTGAAGTTCATCTTGCTTATGCCTGCAGGCAGTGATATGAAAGTTCTTACTATAGGAAGAAGTCTTGAGAAAAATGCTATTTTTTCTCCATACTTGTTAAACCAGTTATCGCTTATTTCTATGTGTGATTTTGATAACCTGAGTTTTTCAGCATATTTTTCAACTAAAGGTCTTCCGCCCTTTGCTCCTATAAGGTAAGTGAAGACAGAACCAAGAGTTCCTCCCACTGTTCCCCAGATAATAACCCATGTAAGGCTAAGTCGTGTACCTGTATTTGCAGCAGAAGCCAGGTATCCTCCGAAAGGAAGTATTGCTTCACTTGGTATAGGAATGCAGGCACTTTCCAATCCCATCAAAAGGAACACACCGAAATAACCAAGCTTTCCTAAAACAAATATTGCCCAATTTACTATAAATTCTATCATTCAAATTCTCCTTTTTCATGTAATAGTTAAAATCTTCAGTAAAAATATTATAACACAGTCTTTGAGAATACAACAAAAAATTAGTTACAATTAAGGGGAAAAATTAGTCATTTTACATATTGTTCATTCATTCAATATAAAAATATCTGAAATGCTGTATAATGTATTTAACGATATTAAATAGCAGAAGGAAGTTTTAAAATGGTTTTACTTAATTCAATTGAAAGTGTTCTTACAATCATAATAATTATTGGAACAGGATATTATCTGACGTGGAAAAAGTGGTTTAATGAAGAAACATCAAGAACCTTCGCCAAGCTTGTGACAAACGTGTCTTTGCCTGCTTATATGCTATATAACATCAGGGAGAGTTTTAACAGGAATGATTTGGCAGCCTTTGCCAAAGGGCTGTGGGTTCCCTTTGGGGCAATATTTATATGTTATCTTATTGCAGTGGCTGTAAGCAGAATTTTGAAGATAGATAAGTCCAGGCGTGGAACTTTTCAATCAATGTTCTTCAACTCAAACTCAATTTTTATAGGGCTTCCTGTAAATATGGCCCTGTTTGGCAGCGAAAGTCTGCCCTATGTACTTTTATATTATATGGCAAATACAACCTTTTTCTGGACTCTTGGTGTATACTGCATAAACAGTGATTCCTGCGATGAAGAGAAAAACAGCTCAGGGGGAGGACTTTTAAAAAGAATCATGACACCTCCTTTGATGGGATTTATAATTGCATTGATACTTATGCTTCTGGATATAAACCTTCCTAAATTCGTCATGGATACCAGCAAATATCTGGGGTCCCTTACAACTCCCCTTTCAATGCTGTTTATCGGAATAAGCATATACAGTGTGAAGATACGTTCCGTTAAATTTGACAAGTACATTTCAGGAGTGCTTTTAGGAAGATTTATAATATCACCGCTTATAATGTTTATTTTTCTGAGTTTTGTTGATCTGCCTTTAATGATGAAACAGGTATTTATAATACAGGCTGCCATGCCTGTAATGACTAATGCGCCTATTATTGCTAAGGCTTATGGCTCAGACAGTACATATGCTGCCGTGATGGTTACTGTAAGTACAATACTTTCCATGGCTGCTATTCCTGTATACATGATGCTGATTCAGCATATTTAAGGGAGGGATTTTATGAAAAAACTGCTGGCAAAAGGTGATACAATCGGATTCATTGCGTGTTCAAACACCTTGACTATAAAGAACAGGGTTAAGATTGAGGAACTGGAGAGAACTCTTAATTTGATGGGGCTGAATGTCAGGTACGGAAATGAAATTTACAGGGAAAGCGGAATACACAGTGATAATCCGAAGATTAAGGCTCATGGTCTTATGAATCTTTTTAAGGATGAATCGGTAAAGGCTATATTCGATGTGTCAGGGGGAGACTTAGCCAACGGTGTTCTGGACTTTCTGGATTTCAGCGAGATAAAAAACAACTCAAAGTCATACTTTGGGTATAGTGATCTTTCAGTGATAATAAATCCCCTTCACTGGATGGCAGGAGTAGATACATATTATTATCAGATAAGAAACCTGGCAGGAAGATACAGAGAAAAACAGATTGAGGACTTTCATAAGTCGCTTTTCTGCGGCACTGGTGATTTGTTTGATTTCAAATACAATTGGATAAGAGGCAGCAGGATTGAAGGGGAAGTTGTTGGGGGAAACCTCAGGTGTTTCCTGAAGCTTGCAGGTACAAAATACATACCTTCCTTTGAAAACAAGGTATTGTTTCTGGAGAGCCTTGGGGGAGACCAGGGGAAGATAATAACTTACATGACACAGTATAAACATCTTGGGGCTTTCAGGAACATTAAAGGAATAATTTTAGGCTCATTTACTGAAATGGAAGAGAACAATTATAAACCCAAGGCAGAGGAAATCCTTCTCAGCATTTTGGATGACAACGCCATTCCTGTGGTGAAGACTGATTACTTAGGGCACGGACAAAACAGCAAGGCTATACGTATCGGCGGGAATATTACACTGGAGAAAGTATGAGTACCACAAAAAATGCAAGGGGTTCAGGGGAAGTTGTTTTCCCCAATTATAATATAAAAAAATCGCCAAGGCGACTATGCGCCGTCGATTTTTTTCTCGCATCTGCCTTTCCGAACGTATGTGAGGAAAATCTGGCAGGCGACAAATTCTCTTTTTTATTCTTTAGGACTGCATCTAGACTTCGTATAATTTCATGTCCTTTAAGTTATCCACAGATTTCAAAAAATATGATTTCCTAAAGAATAAAATAATAAACTGCATACCCCTCAATAAGAAGAAAAGTTGCTGATTCAAGGTTACTGATTGATTGATTTTTTTAGAATGTCTATAATTTCATTAGGATAATCAATTACGTATTTTGGATGGTAACTTTCCAGCTCATCACGGGTTCTGAAGCCCCATGTAACTCCAACTGTATCCATTCCGGCACCAATACCAGTTTCCATGTCAGTATTGGTATCCCCCAGATATAAACAATCTTTAGGGGAAACTTCAAGCTCTTTAGCGGTAATAATAGCACCTTCCGGATCTGGCTTTCTCTTTACTCCATCTTTTTCACCTGAAATTCTGTCAAAATATCCAGCGCCGAATATGCCTTCCACATTATCAATGGTTCTTTCATGAGGCTTATTTGACAAAACAGCAATTTTAATGTTATTGGCTTTCAAATATTTTAGCATGTCCATAATTCCGTCATAAGCTTTAACTTCATGCATACAGTGAATCTTAAAATATTCCATATAAGTCACAAGTGCATCCTCATAATATTTCAAATCCCTGTCGCCGCAATAAATTAAGGCTCTCTCTATTAACTTTTTATATCCGTCTCCGACGAATATTTTATAATGTTCCTCATCTACAGGTCCTAATCCATATTTTATTAAGGTCAGATTGGCAGTGTAGGAAATGGCTTTTATGGAATTAACTAAAGTACCATCCAAATCAAAAATACAACATTTATACATTCTGCGTATACTCCTATCCATTTTTATAACTTATCATCAGCAATAGCCTGTTCATGTCTGCTGATGCATGTATATGCATCTTGTTTACTTACTGTCAGGAACAAATATAAAACTTCAATAATAACAGATGCAGAAACTCTGGAAAAATAATATTCATCCATGAACAATTTTTCTCTTGTGGCTGTTGTGATATGATAATTGCTCGCTTTTGCAATTGGTGAATGTTCATTATTGGTAATTGCAATAGTGGTTGCTCCCTTTTCGCTTGCGGCCTGAATTATGGACAACAACCTTTTGGAAGCTCCTGAGTTTGATATTGCAATAACTATATCTTTCTCAGTTAAATTATAAGCATATGCCAGTTGTGTCTCCCAGATAGTGCTTGATACTGTAGGAATACCAATTTGATTGAATTTATAAGTGCCATCCAGAGCAACTGGTATGGTATTTCCAACAGCAGCCAACTGAACAGATTTTGCATTTTGTATAAGGTCCAATATTTTTTTTAATTTTTCCTCACTTATCATAGATACAGTCTGCTTAAGTTCCTCAAACTTATTGGCTAAGATATTCTGTAAAGATTGGCCTATATTATGTTGATCTATATCATTTGATACAGGGATCTCATCAACCTTAGATTCTACAATTTCTTTTGCAAGAGTAATCTTAAGATGATGAAAGCCTTTCATATTGCATTTTTTGCAGAACCTTGAAATTGTTGCTTCACTTGAGCCGCATACTTCAGATAACTCTGCAATGGTCATTTCTATAACTTTTTCTTTATTATTTATAATATAATTTGCAATTCTCTTTTCTGCATCAAAAAAGGTATCATATCCGGAGAAAATCACATCCAATAGTTTTTTATTATTTTCCATATATTTGTCTCCTTACACAAGGTAAAATCCAGTGAAATATTATTTAATAATAATCACACAGGATTAAAGCGTCATATTCTACGTTCACTATAATATGACATGTTAATTTTGTCAACGTTGTTTGCATAGAAATTTATTTCATGATATTGTATTACAGTATTTAACTCAGTTTCCTTTTACTTTTTTTATTCACCAGATCTATTAACAGAAATGTTGTCAGGGGAAGATTATACTTGAGTATCTTATATTTATTGGATTTAATAGAGTAATTTTTCCTTATATCTTCGCTTGCTTTATCATTCAGAATTCTTTTAACATTTCTGTATTTCTCTGAAAAACTGCTGTTGGTATTGCAGATATGAGTGATGCCATTGATAATGTATCTGAGCATCATTATGTTCATTCTGTTGCTCAAGGCAGTATCATTATTGTCTTTAAATACTTCCTTTATCTTGTTATAGACGAATAACTGTCTTTCAAAGTGGTCGCTTTTATATTCAGATGTAACTGATGTGCCGCTCAGTCTGTAATGATAGAGAGGCTTATTCAATATGTAGATTGAATTACATTTTTTGAATGCATTCAGGCAAAATATTAAGTCTTCTGCATAGTGCATTTCCCTATCAAAGAGAATATTATTGCCTTTAATCAGTTCTGCTTTAAAAACACATCTCCATATTGCTCCCATTATGGATTCCTTTGTTTCATCCTCATATGAAATTAAATTCAGTATAAGATCCTTATGGATTCTTTCCCTGTCCAGTAACTCATCTGAGCTGAAAGGAAGCACTTCATCCATTTTTACACAAGCTTTGAGTTCTCTTGTATAGCTGTATAAGCCTGCATCACAGTTATTCTCCTCAATTTTTTGAATTATTTCCTCGTACAGATTTAATTCCAGCCAGTCATCAGAATCAACAAAGGTTATATAATCACCGGTTGAGTTTTTGATACCTGAATTTCTCGCTGCGCTTACACCGCTGTTTTTTTGGAAAAAGGCTTTTATTCTTGAATCTCTGGCCATATAATCCTTAATTATTTCCCTGCTTCTGTCTGCAGAGCCGTCATCTATCAGTATTATTTCCAAGTCCGTGTACCTTTGATTTATAATTGTGTCTAAACATTCCCCCAGGTATTTTTCACTGTTATAAACAGGGACTATTATAGATAATGTCTTGTTTTTTTTCATTTTGTGTCTCCTTATTGAGCTTTCGCAGAATTGAAAGGGTTATGCATAAGTGCTGAGCTATAAAGATACGGATAAAACTTCTTTAAATGTCCAAGGTAGTGAACCCATTGTATAGTGATTACTTTATATACTCTAAGGATATCCCCCTGAAGGTGACGTAAATCATCCTCGCTCAAACCGGTTCTTTTTCTGAAGCTTATTTCATCCCTTAAATGGAACACTGACATCAGTAAATCCGTGAAAGTCTCATGTTCAAGAATATTTTCATTTCCCATGAGGCTGATAAGCAGATCCTTTTCTTTTGTAAGCAGATCCTGAAGAACATCAAAATCTATATTCTCGACTTTTATCTTATGCCTATGACTTTTTATTATATTTTCCGCTGTTTTCAAGTCGCTGAAGTCCTGAATGAGTTCCTTGGAATCAGGGTCAGCTTTAATCAGTACAGACATTAAAGAATACCCCATTTCATTAAAAAATAAACCAACCAGCATATTTATTTTATTCATTCTGACATATTTGGTCCTGCTGTCATATATTCTCTGGAAAACAACTGAAACGATAAGTATATTTATCGGAATGAAACATATGTCCATAAATGAATAATAGAGGGTATTCTCCAGCTGGCCGAATATCCTGTAATGCATGATATATAAAATTGTTGAAAGAATAAGCAAACCCAGTGAACCCAGGATTGTCCACTTATATTTTTTCATTATAATTATCTCCTTTAACTGAAAAAAATTATGTTGCGCGATAAAATAAATTATAACAGCATACAGCTGGTTATTTCCAGTGTTTGATGATAAATTATTAGTATAGGAAATATACAAGAGAGCTTGTAACAAGGAGAGTATGTATGGATCAAAGATTTGATATCAATGAATTTTTAACAAAATCCCCTTTTGTTAAAGAAGAGATAGAAAAAGAAAAAATAGATACTGAAGAACTTGAAAGAATATATCAGGATTATATGACATACAGGGAGAATTATGAAAATCAGGCAGATTTTATTGCCAATATACTCAGGACCAATGATGCCATTCATTCTGTTAAGTCAAGAATTAAGGTTCCTGAAAGGCTTATTGAAAAGATTATAAGAAAGACCGGGGAAAGAAAAGAAAAATACGGGCCGGATTTTAAGTTTTCAACAGATAATTATAAGAATGAAATTAATGATCTTATAGGAATAAGAGCTCTGCATATTTTCAAGCAGGAATGGGAGGTTATACATAAGTTTATTCTGGATACCTGGAAGGTGATAGAGATAACGGCCAATGTCAGGGAGGGGGATGACACCAAGATATTTGAAGATCTGGGAATTGAAATAATATCAAGACAGTCAGGATACAGGTCAGTGCATTATCTTATAGAGTTTTATCCTACCAGCCAAAGGGTTATAGCAGAGATACAGGTAAGAACAATATTTGAGGAAGGGTATGGGGAAATAGACCATAAATTAAGATATTCCCATAAGAAAATACCAGCTCTGCTGGCTTCAAATCTGCTGTTGTTTAACAGAATAGTGGGAAGTGCTGATGAGATGGCATCTCTTATAAATCAATTGAGCAGGGATTTGGAAGAAACTGAAGTGAAGTATGAGAAACTCATTGCCCAAAAGGATGAGGAAATCAGAAGACTCAGGGAAAAACAAAAGGGTTGAAGGATGAAACCCAAAGTCAGGGGGAAAAAATGAAGAGAAGTTATAATTTTTACAAGTGGAGGATATGGACTATTCTTTCGCTTACTTTTGTAATGTCCTTATTTCACAGAGGTGCAATAGGAGTTGTTTCGGAGGAAATAACCAGGACTTTGAATTTGTCAGCTGTGCAATTGGGAAACCTTGTCTCAATAACTTTTTACAGTTATGCCCTTATGCAGATACCTGCAGGGATACTGTTGGATAAGTTTGGCTGTAAGAAAACAAGCATCGCAGGAATGATTACTACCGGAACAGGATCAATTTTCATAGGTGCTGCGGTAAACTTGTGGATGGCGTATGGTGGAAGGCTTCTTATAGGGATGGGTACCTCCGTTATTTTTATTTCAGTGCTGAAGTCCCAGTCAATCTGGTTCAGCAAGAAAGAGTTCTCAGGGGCCTCCTCAAAGATTTCTTTCATAGGCAATCTGGGAGGAGCGGGAGCTACTTTCCCCCTGGCATTTATGGTGCTGAATGTCGGGTGGAGAAGTTCGTTGTACATAATGGGAGCATTCTGCTTCTTTGCAGCATTTATGGTTCACAGATATGTCAATGATTCTCCGGAAGAGCTTGGTTATAAGTCCTTGGGGATAAATGTCAGCAAGGAAAAGATGGAATTTAAAAAAGCCATGAAGCATGTGATTTCAAACAAGGCAACCTGGAGAAACTTCTTCATACTTTTTTCAACTGTAGGATGTACAACAGCATTTACCGGACTCTGGGGTGTTTCGTATTTTACATCAGTATATGGGCTTCCCAAAACAACTGCAGCATTTTATGTATCCTTTGTATTCTATGGGCTCATCGCAGGGTCACTCTTAGCTGGATATGCAGATAAGTTCCTTAAAAATTCAATTGTTGTTTATCCAAGAATAGGTTTAATAATAAACTCAGCAATCTGGGTGTACATATTACTGGTTAAAGGGGGAAAGCCTGGGCTGGCTTTATACCCTTTTCTGCTGTTTGCCATGGGGACTTTTGTTATGTCACATATTCTGTGCTTTACTGATATCAAGGATAAGACAGATGGAAGATGCGGTGGAATTGCTACAAGCTTTGTAAACTCAGGAGAATTTACCGGGAGTTCTGTTATAAGCATTCTGGTGGGCGTGATTCTTGATTTGTTGTGGAAGGGGAATTTCATTGATGGAGTTAAATTCTACGGGATAGATGAATATAAAAAAGCATTCTTATTGTTCCTGGCAGTTTCCCTTATAGGGATAGCAGCATCCTTTCTGAAGGACAGGAAGACAGGCTGATGATTTCATATTCAACAGCAGCAGTCTGTGTGAACATAATAACCTTACTTTTCATGGATATATTGTATGTAGAGTTTTACGGGGCTATAATTAAACTATAGGAAGGTATTCGTGAAAATAAGGAGGGTATTTGTATGAAACTGAAGCTTTGGCAGAAAAATATTCGATCCATGATTGTCATTGTTGTAGCGGGTTATATACTGTTTATAACAGCATTTATTCTGGCAGCCCTCGTGAGCAGAGTTTATGGAATGATTGTCAGTCCCTTTGCCGGCAATGCAGGAGGGAACGCATATTTAATTCATTTTTCATGGCATTACGTCTATCTGATTGTCAACCTCCTGCTTGCATGGCTGGTCTTAAGATCACGATTTAATGACCTGGTTAAGGCAGCTTTTCTGACAATGCCTTTGATGGTTGTGCTTATGGAAGTCGGCATACAGTTTTATCAACAACCACAGCCCCTGGTATTGGGGATCGGGGCTGTAATTGTCGGTGCAGCACTTTTCTACATTTATAAAAAGAAACTCTCCTGGATGTATTATTTCTCAACAATCTATGTTGCTGCCATGGCGCTTTTTGTTTTTCTTTCCGGAATGGAAATATAATTATGCTAAAAAGAAGGATTTTCCTCAAAAATCTGAGGAAAATCCTTCTTTTTAATTTTACATTAGCTGCATCTTTCCTTAATACGCTCATAAAGTGATTTTGGAGTAACTTTTAAGGCCATATTCGTATATTATAAAAAAATCAATAGTATAATTTTTAAAATTTTAATTCCAGTATTTATATTCTTTACAAATAGTCAAAAAAATATTATTATATTAGTAAGGTAATATCGTATTGCGGGGATAATGGGGTCCAATTTATTTTGGGCGCCATTTTTTTGTTTTTTAGAAGTTTTTGGGGGGAATCAGTATGTATATAACTTATGATGATTTATTAAGGTTACCGCAAATGAAAAAAGCCAGAGTAGTTTCTGGTAAAGATGGTTTAGACAAGTTTATTTTATGGAGTCATGCAGTTGAATTGTCAGATGCATTTAACTGGATTAACTCCGGAGATCTTATTGTCACTACAGGAGTAGGATTAAAGGATTATAAGACAGATCTTATGAGAATCGTCAATGAGCTTCACAGGAACAATGCAGCCGGGTTAGTGGTTGAAGTAGGTCCTTATATAAAAAGCATTCCTGATGAAGTCAGGGAATTATCAGATGATCTTAAAATCCCAATATTGGAAGTTCCATATGAAATTAGGGTTGTAGACATAACATACAGCATGAGTAAAATTCTTTTTGATAATTATATTAAAGATAAGTCAATGAATGATCTTATGAGAGAGCTTATTTATCAGGAGTTTAATGAGGAGTTGTATCAAAGAGCAATATATTATGGATATAAGCCTAAAAAAAGATATGTTGCAGCTACTATTCAGATAGACAACCTTATGGATGAAGTATTGGAAGAAAGTGTTTTTGAAAACAGGCAAAACATGGCTGTTGGGGACGGCATATTGAATATAGTTCGATCTGTATGCACTAAGTACAGGAAAAATATATTCTATCTGCTTCAGGGAAACAATGTTATTTACCATATTCCTCTTAGTGATGGAAGTGATTGGGAGGAAGAGATCAACACCATAAACAGCGAGATTAAAGATACTGTAGCAGCCAAAATGGAAGGTCTGACTATAAGCATAGGAGTAGGGGAACCCTGCAGTGTCCTGAAGCACTTTAAAAGAAGTGTGGGAGAAGCACAAAAGGCTTTAAAAATATTAAAAGCCTGCGAGAAAAGCAATGACATAAGAAGTTACAAAGAACTGGGCATATACAGAATATTTTTCAAGGCTTCGGATAATGAAGAATTAAAAAGCATATATAACGGAGTGTTAAATAAATTAATAGAGTATGATGCAAAAAACAACAGCGACCTGGTTCATACCTTGGACGTGTTTTTAGCTGAGGACTGCAATATAGGAAGGACTGCTGACGAACTTTATATACACAGAAATACCCTGAAATACAGGATAACAAGGATTCAGGAAATACTGGATTGTGACTTCGAAAACGTAAATGAATGCTTTACCTTAAGGCTTGCTTACAAAATCAAGAAGTTCATGGGTTATGTTGCACCAGGAGTTTTGTAAAAAGAGAAGTGCCCCCATGTGATTTTAAAGTCACATGGGGGCACCTTTTATTTTATATGATCCAATGGGTTTTTAACTGGCGCATTAAGGCAATTTTATCAGGGAAATCATATACTATTTCTATCTTTTCACCAGTTGATTTAAATGAATTTTTACAAGTCTTACAATTATAGGTTCTTTCACCTGTACTCATGTTTAATCTTTCCACCAGCTTGTCGGAATTACAATGAGGGCAATTCTTCATAAATACCTCCTTTATTATAGTGATAAACACATTTAGTCTGCAGATAAAAGAACAGTATCTTTTACAATATTATTTATATGCAGGCAGAGTGAATTTGTGAACGTATGATTCTTATAGGCTTCCTTTAAGTTAATAGTTGTAGTTGGAACCCTATAAAGCAATTTTGCAAGCATAAGTATTTACGATTCTGAATATTACTATATTAAGAAACCTCCGGAATGATATTCTATTGCTGGTGTAGATAAATATCATTCCCTGATGAAAGCGTTTAAACAAGGTGGTGGAATATGATGGATAAAAGTTGCAACCTGTTGATATTGACAGCTCGTTTTGGGAATGGCCATGTATCCGTTGCAAATGCCATTAAGGAACATGTTTTAAGTGCAAATAATGAATATAAAATAAAAACTTTCGATATTTGGGAAGTATTAATTCCTGAAAAATCAAAGTATATTTACCAGGCTTATAATTCTATGATTAAGAAAGCCCCTTTCATTTACAATTACAGTTTATATCATAAACTGCCAGAAAAACTGTATAAAAAACTACGTCTTTCCTCAGAAATCAGAAACCTTGAAAACTTTAACAAATTGATAAATGAAAATGAGCCGGATGCAATCCTGTCTGTTTTTCCCTTAAGTACTGAAGTTGCTTCTATTTACAAAGATATGTACAGCAAGGATATCCCGTTGTTTACTTGTATTACAGATGTAGTGGACACAGATGAATGGCTGCATCCCAATAATGATTTGTATTTTATATCTCATAAATGCATGGCTGATAAACTTGTTAAAAAGGGTATTCCTCCTGAGAAAATAGTTATAACGGGAATTCCTGTAAGAAAAAATTTTTTTCAAAACAATAACAGAAGGGAATTAAGGAATCAGCTTGGTTTCAAAAACAATGACGTCATAATTATGATAACTGGAGGGGGCTTGGGAAGGCTTCCTGATAATTTACTGTTTTACAAATGGCTGGACGCACTTGAAAATATTAAACCGGTAATAATAACCGCCCAAAATAAAAAGTTAAATAAAAAATTAGGAATGCTTAAGCTGAAAAACAGCAGGATATATGAATACATAGACAACGTCTCTGATTATATGAATATTGCCGATCTTATAATAGGCAAGGGGGGAGGAGTGACACTTTTCGAATCAATAGTTTCAACAGTTCCAATAATTGTTTATAAACCTGAATTAAATCAGGAGATTGAAAACAGCTGGTTTATTTCAAGTCAGGACATAGGTGCTGTTGCAAAAGATATCAGAGATCTTAAAAGATTGATAAATATAATGTTGTTTGAAGATCACAAGGAAAAAGTTGCTGATAATATCAAACAATTAAAGGAACAAGTGAGAATGGATATAATGGTTGAAAAAATAATGAATACTACAATAGATTAGATTAAGGTGAGTATAGTGGTGAAAATAATTGAAGTGTTTATTTTAATTTATTTATGCTGTACCGTATTGGCAGATTATTGGTTAAGAAACCTTTCAAAAAATGTTATAAGAAAATTTAAAGGTACATGCAATCAAGTAGCCTTGACCTTTGATGACGGGCCAGATGAAAGATATACCTGGCAACTGTTGGATTTATTGAAAAAATATCAGGTGAAAGCAACTTTTTTTGTTATTACTGAAAAAGTCAGAAAAAGTCCACGGCTTATTGAAAGAATGAAATCAGATGGCCATGTTGTTGCGATGCATTCTCTTAGGCATAAGAATGAGTTGCTTTGTTTTCCATGGGAAACACATCAGGAATTTGAAAAATCAATTCAGGTATTTAATGAAAATAAGTTGAAAATCACCTGTTATCGTCCCCCCTGGGGACATTTCAATCTATTTAATTATTATTTTGCAGTGAAAAACAATATGAAGGTTGTTCTTTGGACTGTTGATGCTGGTGATTGGGAAAGGAACAAGTCCTCTGAAGAAATTTTCCATACTCTTATGTCTAAATACAAGCCAAACGATATAATTGTTTTACATGACAGCGGTGGTGCCAGGAATGCACCTCAACAGACAATTGAAGCTTTAAAATATTTTATTCCATGTTGTATAAAAAAAGGTGTAGAATTTGTCACTATTGATGAGGGTCTCGGAGGCTGATGCCCCTGGGGTGGTTCCAAGTATTGGGAACACCCCAGGGGCGTTTATCAATAATAATACAGAATATTACTATATAAGAAATCACAGGAATGATATAATAGTGTCAACAGGTAATATTATCCTGATACTTAGACGTTTAAGCAAGGTGGTGGTGGAAGATGGAGAAAAATTGTAATCTGTTGATATTAACAGCTCGTTTTGGGAATGGTCATATATCCGTTGCAAATGCCATAAAAGAACATGTTCTAAATGCAAATAATGAATATAAGATAAAAATTTTTGACATTTGTGAAGTATTAATTCCTAAAAAATCAAGATTTATTTACCAAGGCTATGATTCTATGGTCAAAAAAGCTCCATTTATTTATAATTACAGTTTATATCATGGATTGCCTGGAAAACTATATAAAAAGCTGCGTCTTTCTTCAGAAGACAGATATCTTGAAAACTTCCACAATCTGATAAAAGAAAATGAACCGGATGCAATTCTCTCTGTTTTTCCGTTAGGTACTGAAGTTGCATCTATTTACAAGGATGTTTACAAAAATAATATCCCGCTTTTTACCTGTATTACAGATGTAGTTGATACAGATGAGTGGCTTCATCCTAATAATGATTTGTACTTTATATCTCATAAATGCATGGCTGCTAAACTCGCAAAAAAAGGGATTTCTCCTGAGAAACTAGTTGTAACAGGAATTCCTGTAAGGAAAAAATTTTTTGAAAAACTTAACAGAAGGCAACTTAGGAACCAGCTTGACTTCAAAAAGAATGACATAATAATTATGATAACAGGCGGCGGTTTAGGCAGGCTTCCTGATAACCTGTTGTTTTACAGATGGCTGGACACTCGAAAAAATGTTAAGACTATCATAATAACGGCTCAAAATAAAAAATTAAACAAAAAACTGAAAATGCTTAAGCTGAAAAACAGCAGGATATATGAATACATAGACAACATAGCTGATTATATGAACATTGCGGACCTTACAATAGGCAAGGGTGGAGGAGTAACACTTTTCGAATCAATAGTTTCAACACTTCCAATGATTGTGTATAAGCCGGAATTAAACCAGGAGATTGAAAACAGCTGGTTTGTTTCAAGTCAGGGAATAGGTGTTGTTGCAAAAAATATTAGTGAGCTGAAGAACTTAATAAATATTATGTTACTTGAAGAACACAAGGAAAAAGTTATCGATAATATCAAACAGTTAAAGAAACAAGTGAGAATGGACATTATGGTTGAAAAAATAATGAATACCAGAATGGATTAGATAATAGCGGGTTTTTAAGATGACATGCATTTGTATTGAAGTAAGCTTGAATGAACCTGCATAACAATTGATCAGTTGGCACTTATTAAGCCTTTATTCCTTTATTGGGGAATGAGTTTAATAAGTGTTTTTTATTTCATAGGAAAGTGATGAAGTCACTTTTTTTCGTTTTGTGGATGGATTAAAGAAAAAATATATTCCCTGAAAATTGAAGTTTTATTTTCTATACAGGGCTGCGGAGAGGTATAATTAAGTTATAGATAAAATTATATATTTATCATCAGTAAATATTTTGAGTAAAATAAATTTCAAAAAATACTAAAATAGATAAGATAAGGTGAGCATAATGGTGAAAGTGATTGAAGAGCTTGTTTTAATTTATTCAGCCTGTATTGTGTTTGTAGACTATTGGTTAAGAAACTGCTCAAAGAATGTTATAAGAAGATTTGAAGGTCCAAGCAATCGCATAGCCCTGACCTTTGATGATGGGCCGGATGAAAGGTATACCGGACAATTGATGGATTTATTGAAAAAGTATAATGTTAAAGCGACTTTTTTTGTTGTTGCTGAAAAAGTTGAAAAAAATCCGCAGCTGATTGATAGGATGAAATTTGATGGACATCTTGTTGCAATGCATTCGCTGAAACATAAGAATGAGATTCTTTCCTTTCCGTGGGAAACATACCAGGAATTCAAAAAAACAGCACGGATATTTAATGAAAATAAATTAGAGATTAATTATTACCGACCACCTTGGGGACATTTCAATTTATTTAATTATTATTTTGCAGGTAAAAACAATATGAAGACTGTTCTATGGACTGTAGAGGCGGCTGACTGGGAAAAAGATAAATCACCTGAAGAGATTTTTGATACCCTGATATCAAAATGTAAGCCTGGTGATATAATCGTCCTTCATGATAGCGGCGGTGCCAAGGGAGCACCTCAACAGACAATTGAGGCTTTAAAAATGTTTATTCCAAGCTGTATAAACAGCGGAATTAAATTTGTCACTATTGAGGAAGGGCTGGTAACTGGAGATGCTGAAAGAAATATTGAATTGCATTGAAAAAGTATACAGGAATAAATACGGATGGAAACTGATACCTTGTTCAGATATTGAATTTTTATATGTGGATATTCAGAAATACAGGGGTAAAGAGAAAAAACTGAAAGATGGAACTTTGATTTTGCCAGAAGACATTGTTGGAGAAATTCATATCAATAATAACAATATGCCTAAGATAAGCTTGAGAAATCTGAAGTGGTTTGACCAGAAAATAAATCAGGAGCTGACTTATCTTGCAAAGGCCCTTGAATTTGATGATTTTAAAAAATGTAAGGCCTTTTATGGAAGGACAATCCTTCATCCTTTTGTGCAGCGTTATGGATTTGAAGTGTCTCCAATCAATGGCAAAGGCAGGCAGTTTCTGATAAGTCTCTGGGATCACATTCTGTATAACGTATACACGAATCGAAAAAAGAGCAAGTATAGGACAACCATGGAAGTGTGGATATCAAGAGAAGAACTGAATAAAATCAAGAAACATGTTTAATACTCTTAAAGAAGCTTATATCACAGAAATGGAGACCGCGTGATGAACAATAAGAAAAAAGGAAAAATTGACAGTGTAAAGAATAATTGGGCTGGAGGGGTTGCTGTTTTAATAGCATTGTTTACTGCAGCGTTTTTGTACATTGACAGAGGCAATGAGATTACAGATTTGATCCAGACATGGGGAACAGGGGGGATTTTCTTAGCAATATTGTTGATGGCTGGAATATTCATGACACCAATACCATCGGAAGGAATTATAGTTCTTTATTTGAAAATTTATGGTGTATATTTAGGCACTTTATATTCATGGATTGGCTCAATAATAAGTACACTGGCATTTTACTTTCTTGCCCGTAAATATGGACAGAAACTTATGAAGAAGCTCATTACTCAGGAACGCTTTGAAGCAATAGATGATTGGGTTGAAAACAAGGGGACCTTTGGATTGTTAATTGCGAGGTTTCTCCCAATTCCGGCCTTTTTTGTAAACTGTATTGCAGGTACTATGCCGTCGGTGAAATTCTGGGAATTTATCTGGACTGCTGCTGTAGCAATAATTCCATATTTTCTTGGAATTGCATTGGTATTTACGGGTGTTGCCAGTGGATCATGGAAGTGGATTGTTTTTGGTGTAATTGTTGAAGCTGTCTGTCTTTCTGCAGGATATTTTATCACCAGGAAAAGGAAGAATGCCAGGGATAACTCTTGAAATTATAAAGGAGGGAAAGTATAATACTTTTCCCTCCTTTCATAATTTAAATTGCCTGCTCTAAAGCAGCCTTGACTGCTGCTATTATACCTTCGCTTGATCTTGTGGCACCTGAAACAGTGTCTACATTAAGTGATTGAGCATCTATAATTTCAGCAGGAATTGTTTTAAATGGCTCTTCAGAGAATGAAGGTGTTTCATTACTTGAAACAATCCTGATATCTGAAATTTTACCGCCAGTTATTGTTACGGATACTGTAAGACCTGGCTTGTAACCTCTTCCTGTACCTGTGTAGGTTCCATCTTTATAGGAGGTGCTTGATGAAGCACTTCCTGATGACGAGCTGTCTGTGCCGGAAGTATTTCCTGTTGTGATGCTTCCTGAGGAAACAGTTCCGGTTTTCCCTGCAAGGTATTTGTTTGAAAAGAACAATCCGGAGCCTATAACTGCAACAGCTGCTGCAGAAGCGGCGTAGGTATTTATCTTTTTAGTATTTACAGATGCAGCTGCATTCTTTTTAGGACAGACATCTGTACACTTGTAGCATTGGATGCATTCTCCGCTTGTGACAACATCAGTTTTGGAAAGGTCAATACCCATGGAGCATTTGTATGTGCATAGTGTGCATTTGCTGCAATTTTTAACTGGTTTGTTGATTTTGAAGATTCTTATTTTAGAAAGCATTGCGAATATGGCTCCAAGAGGGCAAAGGTATCTGCAGAAAAACCTCTCAACAAAAACTGAACCAATTGCAATGAAAATCAATAAGATCAAACCTATAGTGTAATCAGTCACCATGAATTTTATATCCGGGAATTGCGCAAAAGCATCCCATGGGCTGCTGCCTTCCGGAAGGGAAAGTATGCCTGTCCAGCTGAAAATCACTAAGAATAGCAAAAGGGCATATTTTATGTATTTCAATACCTTATCCCATTCAGGGTCAATTCTGTATTTGATTTTAGCGATTTTATGGGATAATCCATATATAATATCTCCGAAGGTACCGAAGGCGCAAAACCAGCCGCAGAAGAAACGTCCCATTATGGCTGTGAGAATAAGCACTATAAAGGATTCAGAGAGTCCCTGAAAAGAAAAACTGTTATTAAGTATCATATTAAAAAGAGATTTTAATTCACTGAATGCCAGAGACCATACTCCGGGTATAAGTATAAGCATTATTATCTGGATTATTGTTCTGAATAATTGGGTTTTAGATATTTTTTTCATGTTAATATTAATCCTTTCATAAAAGTAATTATCCTTGAGAATATTATAATAATATTTTCAAAATAAGTGGTGTGAATTCTGTGTGAAATTACTTTGTAAAGCTTTTTCCACAAAAAGAAAGGTAAAAACCAGCATATGATGATAAAATAATAAGTGTATAACTACTATAAAAAAGATAGGTGAGTGAGAATTAAATGAATAATATTGAGTTGGTTATTTTTGATATGGATGGATTGATGTTTGATACGGAAGTAGTTTCTGAAAGGGCTTGGTATGAGGCAGCAAAAATACATGGATATGAAGTGAAGAGGGAGCTGTTTTTAAGTTTTATCGGAATGAATGTGAAGTCTATCGGTGAAAAATTTAAATCCGTCTATGGGGAAGAATTCCCCTTTGAAGATGTGAACAGATATCATAAAGGAAGAATGGACAGCCTATTGGAGGAAGAGGGACTGCGTAATAAAAAAGGATTAATTGAGCTTCTGGATTATCTGGACGAAAAAAAGATCAGGAAAGCAGTTGCCACATCCACAAGCAGAGAAAGAGCAACAAGACTTCTTTCAGAGGGGAGTGTCTTAGAAAGATTCGACGCTGTTATTTGCGGAGATGAAGTGAAAAAGGGCAAGCCAGATCCGGAAATTTTCTTAAAAGCATGCAGCAAACTTGGGGTGAATACAGAGAATGCTGTAGTACTTGAGGACTCTGAAAGAGGTCTTTTAGCAGCAAGTGCAGGGAATATAAAATGCATAGTAATACCTGACTTGGGAAAACCTTCAGAAGAAAATAAGGGACTTGCTTATTCAATAGAGGACAGCCTTTATGATGTAATCAATTTAATAAAATAATGCAGTTTCTTTTTAAATAAAATGTTACATAATTTTGGTGGATTATTGAGACTGGCAGGTATAAAATATAATTATACTTATGTATTTGGAGTGATAATTATGAATATTGTTGAGGCTGTATATAAAAGAAACTCGGTAAGAAAATATGTACCTTTTAATATTTCTCAGAAAGATTTTGAGGAAGTTGAAACCATGGTAAAAAGTCTCCCAAGACTGTATCCTGAAATTAAGATGGACATCAACATAGTAAAGGAAGGCACTAAAATACAGGAAATACTTAAAGGTATAGTCCTGGGGTTGGGAAAAGTTGAAGCGCCCCATTATCTGATTATAACTTCCGAGAAAAAGGATGGGTATCTTGAAAATATAGGCTTTGCCCTTGAAGAGCTTGTGCTCAAGCTTGTAGCTATGGGAATCGGAAGCTGTTGGTTGGGAGAAACTATAAAAAAAGAGCTTTACAGGAACATAATAGAGTTTCCTGAAAATCAGGAAGCAGTTTTAATGGTAGCTTTCGGTTATCCGGCAAATAACCACGACATTAGTAAAAAAGAAGTTGGAGAATACAGAAGGAAGTCAATTGATGAAATTATCATTGGAGATTATGAAGAAATATATAAAGATATATTTAACATGGTGAGGGTAGCTCCTTCCGGTGTAAACATGCAGCCCTGGAGGTTTTTTATTGTTGACGGCGGCATAGATTTATATGCTGTCAAAGGGAATCTTCTCAGTAAGCGTGTATACTCTTTCAGAGAGCTTGATGCAGGAATAGCCCTTAAGCATTTTGAAATAGGCTGCAAAGAAAAGGGCATAAAATTCAGGATTAAAAACTTAAAACTTGAAGATAAGAAAAATATGAAATACATTACATCTATTCTGATAGAAAAATAGGTACGAATAAAAGTGACGAAGTCACTTTTTTTCTTTTGATGCCAAATAATAAAATTTGGTTATAATGATAATTGAGGTGAATTTTTTATTGGATAAAACAATTAATATATTAGAAAAATATTTCGGATATAAAAGCTTCAGAAAAGGGCAGAAGGAGATTGTAGACGCAATAACACAGGGGAACGATGTGATTGCAATAATGCCTACAGGAGGAGGAAAGTCCATTTGCTATCAGGTGCCTGCTCTTTGTTTTGATGGCATAACTTTGGTAATATCCCCTCTTATCTCTCTTATGAAGGATCAGGTGGATTCTTTAAGGGAAGATGGAATCAGTGCAGTCTATATCAATAGTTCCCTTAGTCAGAAAGAATTCATGAATGCAGTTGAAGGGATAAAGAATGATGAATATAAAATCATATACGTAGCACCTGAAAGGCTTGAATCAAGTGAATTCTTTTCAGTAATTGCGGATAAGAATATATCCCAGCTGGCAATAGATGAAGCTCACTGCGTTTCTCAATGGGGTCATGATTTCAGAAGCAGTTACAGAAGAATACCTGTATTTACAGACAAATTAAAAAAGAGGCCTTTGGTAACAGCTTTCACAGCAACGGCTACAGAGGAAGTAAGGGAAGATATAAAAAAGCTTTTAAAACTGAGAAATCCAAAGATCTTTGTTTCAGGTTTTGACAGGGAAAACCTTAAGATAGAAATAATAAAGTCAGTAAGCAAAAATAAATATCTTATGGAATACCTGGGAAAAAACAAGGGCAAATCAGGAATAATTTATACTGCCACAAGAAAGGATTCAGATTCTTTATATGAGCTGATTACAGGTAAGGGCTTTTCTGCAGGCAGATATCACGCAGGAATGGGTGAAAAAGACAGGTCTGAAAATCAGGAAAAATTCATATATGATAAAATTGATATAATGATTGCCACAAACGCATTTGGAATGGGAATAGATAAACCGAATATAAGGTTTGTAATTCACTATAATATGCCTAAGAATATTGAAGGATACTATCAGGAAATAGGAAGAGCAGGAAGAGATGGCCTTGACAGTGAGTGTATACTCCTCTTTACTCCGGGGGATGTTCATACTCAGAAATATTTAATTGAGGTGAGTACTGAAAATCCGGAAAGAAAGGTCTCCCAATATAAAATGCTTCAGAATATGGTTGATCTTGTCCACAGTAACGGCTGCTACAGGCAATTTATCCTGAATTATTTCGGAGAGGAAGGCATCAGAAACTGCAATAATTGCAGCAACTGCAACAGTCCCGGGGAATTAATCGACAAAACCATAGATTCCCAGAAGGTTATGTCCTGCATCTATAGAATGAAGAGAAGCTTCGGTGCGGGAATGATCATTGACACACTAAGGGGAGCAAAGAATAGAAAGGTGCTGGACTTAGGATTTGATGAGTTATCAACCTATGGGATAATGAAAGATTATTCAAAAGAAGAACTTAAGAATTTCATAAACACCTTGATTTCACATGGATATATTGAGTCCGAGGAAGGAACATATCCTGTAATTAAGTTGAATGAAAGATCCTACAAGGTAATGAAAGGAATGGAAAAAGTTCAGTTCAAAGAAGTGAGAGTAGAAGAAAAGGTAAGCGTGGACAATGGTTTGTTTGAAGAGTTGAAAGCATTAAGAAGAAAAATTGCTGAAGAAAACAAGATACCCCCATATATTGTTTTTGGTGATGCAACTTTAAAAGAAATGAGTACCAGGATCCCTGTCACAAAAGAACAGATGCTTGAGATATCAGGGGTGGGTGAAGTGAAATACCAAAGGTACGGAGAGCAGTTCATGAATATAATTACTAAATATGCAACCTGATGAAATATATGCAGTATATGTCTTCAATGTGATAAAATGATAATATCAGAATAACGGGGGGATTTTTTATGTACAACAACAGAAATAAATACAAAGCATTATTTGAATCTTTAAGTATTTACAGGGGGCTTCTTGAGGATCCGGTTATCGGGAAATTATATAAACTGGCTGAAGGAATGGCTTCAGATAATGGTTTTTTTGAATGCTTATCTTTATACAATGATTTTTATTATGAACTGATGGAGAAAAACCAAGGATATTCCTTGAAGGATTATATTATAAAAAGCATACTTTTCAGTGAAAATGTATATGGAAGGATTGCCCAAAGGGACGATTTCAATGATATAAACAGAGAAATACTGAGAGCTGTGAAAAATGATTTGAACACCCTTAAGCTCATAGCTGATTTTACATATTCAGATGTTCAGAAATTATTCAAGGATGAAAATGCATCATATGAGTTCTCATGCTGGAACACTGCTCTAAGAGTCAGAAGCGGAAATGTATATCAGTGGATGCTGGATAAGTTTTTTGAATATGACAGATGGGGGGAATTGGTTGAGGAACTTGCAACATTCCACAAGGAAAACGGATGTGGAATTTTCAGCAGGTACAGAGGCTTTGTCTGGGAAGAAAACAAGCTTCAGGGAGTTATTTCCCTTGATCCTGTAAGACTTAAGGATTTGGTGAAATATGACAGGCAAAAAAAGATAGTTGTTGACAACACCTTGGCCTTCATTAACGGACATCCTGCAAACAATGTGCTTCTTTACGGAAGCAGAGGTACAGGTAAATCCTCTACTGTAAAGGCTCTTCTGAATGAATATTATACAAGGGGTTTAAGAATTATTGAGATACCTAAACCATATCTTAATACATTTCCAAGGCTCATCAGAAAAATCAAGGAACTTCCTCAGAAATTCATATTGTTCATAGATGACCTGGCTTTTGAAGACAGCGAGGAAACCTACACTGCGCTTAAGGCAGTTTTGGAGGGTGGTCTTGAAAGCAGGCCGCAAAATGTAATAATATATGCAACCTCTAACAGAAGACATCTTATAAAAGAAAAGTTCAGTGACAGGGAAGGGATGTCCAATGGGGGCGATGATGAAGTTCATGCATATGATTCAATGCAGGAAAAGCTGTCTCTTGCGGACAGATTTGGTATCACAGTGACTTTCTCAGCTCCAAACCAAAGAGAGTACCTGGAGATTGTAGGAGAACTTGTTAAGGAAAGAAACATCGACATACCTAAGGAAGAACTGGACCGTAAGGCAATTCAATGGGAAATGAGCTATAACGGAAGATCCCCGAGAACTGCAAAACAATTCGTGGATTGGCTTCAGGGACAGAAGGAATCAGAAAAAGAACAGCAATAATAAAAGCGAAGAGAAAGGAATTTTTTTATGTATAAGTTTAAGTTTGAAGATAAAGAATATGAGCTTAATGATGGTAACTGCGAACTTTTCTTTACAGATGAGGAACAGACAGCAGAAAGCTTTGATTTGCAGGAGGTCTTAAGTCTCCTGAATGAAGCAGAGGAAGTATCTTTTGATAAGGTTTATTATATGGATGCTTGTCCTGAGTGTAGATATAAAAAAGATGACAAGGATAAGTATTATGAATATCTGGAGTATCACTTCTACATATTCACCAAGGATGGAAAATATGTAACAAGCAGCATTTCAAAGGATTATGAAGCCAACTCCTTCGGAAGGCTTTTCAGACTTGGGAAATTTGATGACAGTTTTCTGGTAAACATTACAGTATGCAAAAATTGCGGTGACTGTACTGTGGAAATAGAACAATTCGAAATGTAATAATATTGTAAAAGCTGCCTGGAGGCAGCTTTTATTTTTTCAATGATAATTGAAATAATGTATAATATATTTAATAAAATATTTTCAAGGAGGAAACATGATGGCTATAAGCAAGACCAATGCCATGAGAATATTGGATTCTGAAAAAATAAACTACAACATTTACGGTTATGATAACAAGGATAACAAAATAGATGGGGTTGCCGTAGCTCACAAGATAGGAAAAAATGTTGATCTGGTGAGATAAATAATTAAATAAAGGGGGAATTTTATGAAGAATTTCATTGAGATGTTAAGTTTGTCAAAAGAAGGCCATAAGCCCCAATTGATGGCCAGGGACTTTATCAGGTATATTGGTCCAGGCCTCATTGTTACAGTGGGGTTTATTGATCCTGGTAACTGGGCATCAAACCTTGCAGCGGGGTCAAGCTATGGTTATAAGCTGCTGTGGATGGTTACACTGTCAACTTTAATGCTCATTTCCCTTCAGCATAATGCAGCACACCTTGGAATTGTAACAGGAAAGTGTATTTCCGAAGCGGTAACTTCATATATGCCTCCAAAGGTCTCCAGGGTAATATTGACCACAGCAATAATGGCGGCAGCTTCTACAGCAATGGCTGAACTTTTGGGTGCAGCAATTGCATTAAATATGCTTTTTCGCATACCCCTGAAGATCGGGGCACTGTTATCACTGGCAGCTGTTCTATGGATGGTCTTTTCAAACTCCTATAAAAAAATTGAAAAAATAATTATAGGATTTGTGTCAATCATTGGATTGGGATTTATAATTGAAGTGGTGATGGTTAATGTGAATTGGGGAGAAGCAGTGGTGAACTGGGTGAAACCAAACTTTCCAGGCGGATCAATGCTTATTGTGATGAGTGTTTTGGGCGCGGTTGTGATGCCTCATAATTTATTTCTGCATTCAGAGATAATCCAAAGCAGGCAATGGAATTTAGAAGATAAGAAAATAATGGAGAAACAGCTGAAATTTGAATTTATGGATACTTTGCTTTCAATGATGGTGGGGTGGGCAATAAACAGTGCGATGATACTGGTTGCAGTAACCTTTTTCTCCAATGGAATTATTATAAACGAGTTAAGCGACGCTTATATAATGCTTCAGCCGCTGATGGGAAACTCTGCAGCTTTGATTTTTGCTGTTGCGCTTCTGTTCTCAGGAATATCCTCAAGTATCACTGCCAGCATGGCAGGAGGAAGTATTTTCTCAGGAATCTTTAATGAACCTTATGACATAAAAGATAAACACACCAAGACAGGTGTAGCAATTACTTTGTTATCAGCTGTTCTGGTGATATTTTTCATAACGGATCCTTTCAAGGGACTTGTGTATTCTCAGATGCTTCTCAGTGTACAGCTTCCGGTCACAGTATTATCTCAGATTTACATGACATCTTCTGAAAGGGTAATGGGAAAATATAAAAACAAGGGAATAGAAAAAGTTTTTCTTTTGGCAATAGGAATAGTTTTGGCAATTTTGAATATTATGCTGTTTCACAGTATTGTTGTTGGCAATAGTTAGAAAAGCACCCTGGGGGTGCTTTTTATTGTATAGGAAAGTGGCGAAGCCACTCTTTTTAATCTGCAGGGAAAACCAGGCCAATCTGTCTTCTTACTTCATCAGTAACCTTTATGGCTTCCAGTGAACGGTTTAAAGTGTTCACGGAGGATTCAACCTTACCTGATTTAATCAAATTTATGAATTCTGTGGCTTCATAATACATGTTATCTTCAATGAGAGGCACGGAAAGCTCCTCAATTTCTCCAGTTTTATAGATGATTTTTATATTCTTTTGGGTTGTTATGGTATCTATTATCATACTTCCTTTTTCCCCTTGTATCTCAGAAGGAACATAGGAATTTGCAATTTTTGAGTATGAAAGTAATCCATCCTTGTCATGGTATTGTGCAATTATGGTTCCTTCCCCGTCAATTCCGTTGCTTAGCAGCAGGCCGCTTGCTTTTATGTTTTCTGGAGCACCGAAGAGATGTATCATCGGGTGGATGCAGTAAATCCCTATGTCCATCAAGGAACCATTGGAGAATTTGGGATCGAATGCATTCATTATCTCACCTTGTTTGAATTTATCGTATCTGGAAGAGTATTGGCAGTATGAGAAAAAGAATCTTCTCACTGCACCAATCTTGTAGAGGTTTTCCTTTATTGTCTCAAAGCTTGGGAAGAGAGTTATCTTCATGGCTTCCATAAGCAAAACATTATTTTCCCTGGCTGCTTCTATCATTTGCGAGACTTCATTTTCATTTGAAGCAAAAGCTTTTTCACATAATACATGTTTTTTGTTATTTAAAAAAGTGATGGCCTGGGGAGTGTGAAAGGAATTAGGGCTGGCAATATATACAGCATCAATCAAATCGCTCTTTGCCATTTCCGAAAGGTCTGTAAATATGTTTTTTACAGAATATTTAGCTGCAAAAGATTTTGCAGTGTCTTCATTCCTGGAGTACACAGCGTTAAGTTTAAAATCTTTGTTTAAACTGGCACCTTTAATAAAGGCATCAGTAATAATGTTAGTCCCTATTATACCGAATCTTATCATAAATAACCCACCTTTTAATATATATTCTTTTTTGTAATTATAACATTCAAATATTAAATGTAAAAGTTTTACTTATGGGTGAGGTAGTGATAAGATATTAGTATGAGGTGAAATTTGCATATTAGGGGGAGTTTTTTATGTTTTTAAATGAATTAAATTCTCAAGAGGCTGAAGCTTTTATAAACCTTGTAAAAGACATGGCTGCCATGGACGAGATATTTGCAAAGGAAGAAGAAAGTTTGATTGAGGATTACATTGATGAGCTTTTATTAAAGGGAAAAGAAATAAAGAGGACGAGCTTAAAGGAAACAAAGGAAAGTTTAAAGTTATCTTTTGACAGGATAAAGAAAATAATATACTTTGAACTTACAGGGTTAGCTTTAGCAGATGGAGAATTTGAGAGCAAAGAAGAAAACTTTTTGAAGGACATGGCTCATGAATTCAATATTTCTGCATCAAAGGTCAGAGGTTTCCTGGATTATTTTAAGAATGTAAAGAGTATATATGATTTTACAACAGTAGATTATGAGAGTAAAATTTCACTTCTGAAAGAAGAAGCAGAAGCATTACTTCAATAATGCTTCTGCAGAGAGTAAAGTGAGCATTGCTTATTTTACTCTTTTCTTTTTTGTTTTTTTCTTCATAACAGAGAATCCGAAAGTTCCCAAAGATTTTTTTGGCATAGGGTAGTACTCCCCGTGGCAGTAAGACAGCAGATCTGCATTCTCGAAGTGAATCTTACCATTTTCATCCATAAGATCTTCATCAATATGGGAACATATCACATCTGCCATGAAAAGGTCATGGGTTCCTAACGGGATGATTTGTCTTACCTTGCATTCTATATTTATTGGACAATCATTAATATAAGGTACATCGATATTGGTACCTTCAGTCATGGTAAATCCCATTTCTTTTATCTTGTCAATAGTTTTCCCTGACTTCACGCCGCAGTAATCAACAGCCCGCACCAGCTTAGAGGAAGGTATGTTCACTGTGAATTCCATGGTTTCCTTTATATATTCGTAGGAGAGTCTTTCCGGCCTTACAGAGATTGAGAGCATAGGCGGTTTAGTGCATAATGTTCCTGTCCATGCAACAGTAAATACATTAACTTTACCGCTTTTGTTTTTTGATGTGATTAAAACCACAGGAACCGGATTAAGAAAAACACTCCCTTTAAAATCTTTTTTAGACATGAATACTCTCCTTTAAAATCAAATAAATTTACGCTCGAAAGCATACCTTGACGGTTAATTATTATATCATGAGAATAAGAGCTCAACAAGTGTTTGAAGTTTTTTAAAAATTCAAAATTTGCTAATAGTTTAAAAGATTTTTGTGGTATAATAAAATAAAAGGGTTGGTTAAAAAGAGGTGGACGTAATGAAAATGTTAGCAGTGGGAATCTTAATACAAGATGAAAAAGCGTTGGTGGTAAAAAGAAGTGCATTGGATTGCCAGGAGGGATTATGGGGATTTCCAAGTGTAACAGTAAGCTCAGGGGTTTCAGAAGAAGCAGCTCTTATAGGTGAATTCAAAAATCAATTTGGAATAGAAGTCAAGGCAGAGGAGTGCTTCTTTAAGTCTGATTATCAGGAAAAGGGTGAGGATGTAACCTTGAAGGTGTATCTTGTAAGCAGTGAACAAGGATATGTTCCAAGTGGCTCAGATCCGGAAACAAGAATGGTATCTAAAGAAGAATTGAAATTTTTGAATTTTAAAGGTGAGGATATAGATATAGTCAATCATCTGTTCGGATATTTTTAATGAAAAACCATGAAATCACATAAAAAAGGGTGAGAACAATTTGTTTTCACCCTTTAAGTCATATTATTGAACAAATGCTTTGGGAAGAGATACCCTGGCCTAAACCTGTGAAACCTAATCCTTCTTCCGTAGTTGCTTTTATATTAACAGCATCAATTGGAATATTTAACGCATTTGATATGTTTTCAACCATCTGTGGAATATATGGCGCAAGTTTAGGTCTTTGAGCAATTATGGTCGCATCTATATTATTTATGGAATACCCTTTCTCTCTTAATAAAATCCCAACTTCCGTAAGGAGTTTAATTGAGGAAATTCCTTTATATTTTTCATCATTGTCAGGAAAATGTTTCCCTATATCCCCTAAAGCTGCAGCACCAAGCAAAGAATCCATTATGGCATGCAAAAGCACATCTGCATCTGAATGTCCTAAAAGACCTTTTTCAAAAGGTACATCCACTCCTCCGAGTATTAGTTTTCTGTTTTCTACTAAAGTATGAACATCATAACCTATTCCGACTCTCATTTAACCACCTCTAATATTTTTTATAATTTTATCATAAATAATAAAAAATATTAAGTGTATAAAAGGATTTGCTATAAAATTCGTTTAAAAGGATGTACTACCTTCTGGGAAGACCATTTGTATTTTCTGGATCTGAATCTAAATTTGATATAGTAAAAGATTCTTGAAAATATGCTTCTTTTTTTAGAGGTACACTGTTGGTGTTTTTTTGTAAAATCTACATAAATAATTTTACCTTTCATAAATACATCACCCCTTGAATACGTTTTCTTATATTTATATTATACCACAAGTGCTAAAATTTATTATAAATATCTATAGAAATTGCAAAAAATTTTCTAAATAAATATCATGTGATATAATATGAACAATAAGGGTAATTCATTAAAATATAAAAATTATATTAGATAAATTTGGAGGGGCTATGGCTGGGTTATATATAGAAAAATATAAGTTTTCCAATGAACCTGTTCTCAGGGTTGTAAATAGTGATGATGACAGAAACAGAGCTAAGGAAATAGCGTTGTTTGTAAAAGAAGCAGCACTGTACAAGGTGAATTTAAAATCCTTAAGCGGCATGAATTTAAAGGAATCTGTCAGGAACACATCTTTTAATATAGCTCATGACATAATACAGAATGCTGAAATTTATAATGAGTTCACTAAAAGAAGAGAGCTTCCGTATTCAAAGATTACTAAAGTCTTGACAGTATCCAGAACTTTTTTGGAAATTTGGAGCCAGGTGATTACTTCCTACATAATTATTCTGGCAAATCCAAACTACAGGATGCTGCAGGATTACTTGAATGTAGGATTAAAAGATGAGGTTTTAGATTATGTAAGAATCGATAAATCTGAAATGTGCAGTGGAATAGTGCTTAAAAGGTACAAAAAAAGTGCTATAATCTTATCCGGCATGGGTGAGTTCAAAAAAATACACCTGGGAGAAGGACACCGGATAGGGGAGGAAGTAAAAGGGAAAGAAAAAGTGGGCATAAGAGGCTATTGGAAGCAGGTAGGGGCGTTTTCAGCAGCAATTCTGATTTTATCATCATTGGCAATCTATACTTACTACAGAACTGCATCAATAGTGGTAATAAACACTACTTCAAGTCTTAAACTGGAGATTAATCCCTTTAGAAGAGTCATATATTATTATTCTCCTACTGAAAAAGGGAGATCGCTATTGGATAGTTCTGATATTAAAGGAGCAAACATAGACGATGCAATAGTGAAAATTATGACGGGAGCAAAGGAAAATAAGATGATTTCAGACACAGTAACCATATTTATTAACGGGGAAGCTTTAGAGTATAACGAACTCACTAAAAGTCAGAGCTACTTTACTGAAAACAAAATGGATGTTGTAATTAACAATGCGGGGTATGAACTTAAAAGCAGAGGTGAACAAAAATCAAATGAAGAATCAAAAGATGGGCAAGGACAAAATGAGGGCACGGAAGCAACAAAATAGCAGTATCAATTCATCTGATATTATTATACATAATGATGCGAAAGATGAAATAAGATTAAATAAATATATAGGGGACTCAGGGTTCTGTTCAAGAAGGGAAGCTGACAAGCTTATTCAGGAAGGCAGAGTTTATGTTGATGGCATAAAAGCTGAGATGGGGATCAAAGTAAGAGAAGGGCAGGAGATTAAAGTCAACGGCAAAGTCATAAGCAAAGGGAGGAACCTTGTCTATATTGCATTGAATAAACCGGTAGGAATTACATGTACTACGGAACAAAAAATAAAAGGCAACATTGTAGATTTCATAGGACATAAGGAACGGATATTTCCTGTTGGAAGGCTTGATAAGGATTCCCAGGGCTTGATTTTTCTGACTAATGACGGAGATATAGTAAACAAAATTTTAAGGGCAGGAAACGATCATGAGAAGGAATATGTTGTAACAGTTAATAAACCTGTTACAAGGGAATTTACAGATATGATGGCATCAGGAGTTAGGATTCTCGGGACTGTAACAAAAAAATGTTTTGTCAGAAAAGAAGGGAATAATGTTTTCAGAATAATACTTACCCAGGGATTAAACAGGCAGATAAGAAGAATGTGTGAGGCTTTGGGTTATAAGGTGAAAAAGCTGGAAAGAGTACGTATCATGAATGTAAAATTAGGAGATTTAAAAATAGGGGAGTGGAGGTATCTGGAAGATCAGGAGTTGAAGGAAATAAACAGATTAATATCACTTTCAAAAAAAGCTATAGA
>JBEHWK010000016.1:0-34914 GCA_040217795.1 Clostridiaceae bacterium | reverse complement strand
TCTGCTTTTTACTATATGTCACCACAATATATTGCAGCTTGTTATAAAGAGGGCGACGTTCTTAATTGATGGAAGCCAAGGGGATTCATAACAAAATTCGTGTAGGCCAATTTGACCCCCACGAATTTTGCAAATATTTATTTTCAACATTAGCAACCAAGACTTGTCAGCTTCGATTCCAAATTTTGGAACGACCTCAGGGGTCCAGATTTTGACTTTTGGTCAAAATATTCCCATGAATGAGTAGATTAAGTTCCCTTATAACAATATAATTTATAATAAATTCATCCAATCACGGCGTCCATATAGTATTCTAATAATTGTGACTGTTTTACTCTCCTCTGTAACAATATAAAATATAATATAATTATCCACTACAGTTTTTCGTATACCCTTATATGCTAGTCTTTCATCATCTACTAAAGCATTTCTTAAAGGCATATCCTCTAATGAAGTAATTTCTTGAGCTATTCTTGAAATTACTTTTTTTGCAGTTTCTGGTTCTAAAAGTTTTTTAGATATATATGCACCTGTTTCATATAAATCTTTTTCTGCTGGTTCAGTAATTTGAATATCATAGGTATTCATTTTACAAATCCTTCTCTATATCAGCCAATGCGTCTTTAAAAGGTCTGACTTTTTGCTTTTCCATTGCATCAAAACCTTCATCAAGCAGTTTATACAATTCAAATTTGCCTACAAGTTTTTCATAAGTTTCAATGCTCATAACAGCTAAATCTCCCTGTCCATTCTTTGTTATATAAACTGGCTCATTATATTTATGGCAGAAATCTGATATTTCAATATATTTGTTTCTTAAATCTGAACTTGGTCTTATTGTTGGCATAAATCATAATTTGTAACTATACTCAATGTGGCAATTCAAACTTTTAAATAACAGCCACATTGAGTTTTTATTTTTTTTAACTTGAAAAAATATATCGAAAGTGAAGGTGAGGATATAATCCTAAAAACTTATCGACATAATATATACTAATGGATAAATTATTTGACAAAAACTGGTAAATGTTTACAGGTGCATTATGTCAATAGTATAGAATCATTAGATTATGATTTTATCATTGAAACAATATTTTAGCAATTCCTAAATAATATATTATATCGTAAATTTCTACAAATTAGAATGACGAAATATGAATAAAATTTTAAAAAAGTGTAAATTTTTACGAAATGGAAATGATTTACAAAAAATTTACATAAATATATAATGGGAATACAAAAGTATACTTTGTATTTGTACATTTGGAATATATGGGGTGGGTGGTAATATATTAATTTTTTGTAAAAGAAGTGAGTTTTTACTTTTGCAATAGGATTTAGGGAATTATTGGGTGATAACCTGAATATATGAATTTATAAAGTTAAGGAGTGTCAAGGTATGGAAGAAAACTCTTCATCAGTAATTATATCTTCAAATGAATTTAATATCTCAGAGATAAGTGCACAAGCCGCCATGGGTAAAAAAACAGTAGTATATCTATTTTTAAAAAGGTTAATAGATTTAATTGGAGCTATTTGTGGGCTTATAATAACCACTCCTATATTAATAGCAACAGCTATAGCCATAAAGATAGAGAGTGAAGGTCCCATAGTTTTTAGTCAAGAAAGGATAGGGCAATACGGGAAAAAGTTTAATATGTATAAATTCAGGTCCATGGTTATAAATGCAGTGGAACTTAGGGACAAGCTAATGGAAAAAAATGAGATGAATGGACCTATGTTTAAGATTAAGGATGATCCTAGAATAACTAAAGTAGGTAGTTTTATAAGAAAGACAAGTATAGATGAACTTCCACAGTTAATAAACATATTAAAGGGGGAAATGAGCTTGGTAGGACCTAGACCAAGTCTGCCTGAGGAAGTGAATCAGTTCCAATTATGGATGATTGAAAGACTTCAGGCTAAACCGGGCCTTACTTGCTATTGGCAGATTTTGGGAAGAAACAATATCAATTTTAAGGACTGGATGAACCTTGATATTAAGTATGTAAGAGACAGAAATACTTGGATTGATATAAAACTTATATTTAAAACAATTAGGGTACTTTTTGGTGATGATAATGCCAGATAGTTTTAAAGAGATAATAGTTTGATTTTTAGGAGGATTTTAAAGTGGTGAAAAAAGCATTAATTACAGGAATTACAGGACAAGATGGCTCATATTTGACAGAGCTTTTATTAAAAAAGGGATACGAAGTACATGGAATCATAAGAAGGCACAGTACTATAAATACAAGCAGAATAGATCATCTCTTGGAAGATGAGCAAATAGGAAATAAGAGGCTGTTTCTTTATTATGGAGATTTAACAGACTCCAGCAATTTAAATAGATTGATAGAAAAGATTAAACCAAATGAAATATATAACCTTGCAGCACAATCACATGTTGCTGTATCCTTTGAGGTTCCAGAGTACACTGCAGAAGCAACAGGTGTCGGAACCATACGATTATTGGATGCTATTAGAGAGACCGGGGTGGATTGCAGATTCTATCAAGCGTCTACATCAGAGCTTTTTGGTGGATTACCTTATACAGCTCCACAAAGTGAAAAAACTCCTTTTTATCCAAAGAGTCCTTATGGGGTTGCCAAGCTTTATTCTTATTGGATTACAGTGAATTATAGAGAGTCCTATGGCCTTTATGCATGCAATGGAGTGTTGTTTAACCATGAGTCTCCAAGAAGAGGAGAAACCTTTGTAACCAGAAAGATCACAAGGGCAGTGGCATCTATACTGGCTGGAAAGCAGGAGAAGCTTTCTTTGGGCAACCTCGATTCAAAGAGAGACTGGGGATTTGCCGGTGATTATGTACAAGCTATGTGGCTGATGCTTCAACAAGAAAAGCCGCAGGATTATGTTATAGCTACAAATGAGACTCATACTGTAAAAGAGTTTGTTGAGTTTGCATTCAGAGAAGTAGGTGTTGATATAGCATGGAAAGGTACTGGAGTAGAAGAAAAAGGATATGACAAAGTTACAGGAAAAGTGTTGGTTGATGTTAATCCTAAATATTTCAGGCCTGCAGAGGTTGAACTGTTATGGGGAGATTCTTCAAAGGCTGAAAGAGAACTTGGATGGGAAAGAAAGGTTTCCTTTAGAGAACTGGTTAGGATTATGGTTGATGAGGATATGAAGGAGATAGCAGGTATAAGTATAGAGGAATATCTGGCGGAGAGGGAAGCTGCCGTGGCGTTATAGAGCCGAGAGCCGTGACAGCATAATGTAAAAGTATGTAATTTAATAATATATAATCATGAAAACTTAAAAGCAAAAATACAAGTAACAACAAATATGTAAGATATTGACAAATGATAATGGGTTTTATAAAATTATGGTAGGAATTATCTTAAACAAAGTTTTATAAGAGAAAAATCTATAATTAAGTATAAAGATGATTATTCATGAAAGATGTAAGGGGTAATGATATGAATATCGATAGTAAGATATATGTAGCCGGACATAGAGGATTGGTAGGTTCAGCTATAGTTAGAAATCTAAAAGAAAAAGGTTATAACAATATAATATACAGAACTCATTCTGAACTTGACTTGACCAGCCAGGAAGCTATAAAAAGGTTTTTTGAGGCAGAGAAACCGGAGTATGTATTTTTAGCCGCGGCTAAGGTAGGTGGAATAAATGCTAACAACATTTACCCTGCTGATTTTATATATGAAAATCTCATAATAGAGTGCAATGTGATTAAGGCTGCTCATGACTTTTCGGTTAAGAAACTATTGTTTTTAGGAAGTTCCTGCATATATCCAAAGCTTGCACCCCAACCTATAAAAGAGGAATATCTTTTAACAGGACCATTGGAAACCACCAATGAGGCCTATGCAGTGGCAAAGATTGCAGGATTGGAAATGTGCAGGTTTTTCAAAAGACAGTATGGGGATAACTTTATTAGCTGCATGCCTACTAATCTCTATGGACCAAATGATAATTTTGATTTGAATAATTCTCATGTACTTCCAGCACTCATCAGGAAATTTCACGAAGCTAAAATCAATAATTCATCAACTGTTGAAGTATGGGGAAGTGGTAAACCACTTAGAGAATTTCTATATGTGGATGATATGGCAGATGCCTGTGTGTTCTTGATGGAAAATTATGATGGGGAGGAGCATGTGAATATTGGCACTGGGGAAGAAGTTTCAATTGGAGGCTTAGCAAATTTAGTTAAGGATGTTGTTGGTTATAAAGGAGATATAGTATTTAACAGCCATATGCCAGATGGAACGCCGAGAAAGCTGAATAATGTGAGTAAGTTAAATGGCTTGGGATGGACGCATAAAGTAGATATAGAGAGTGGATTAAAAAAGGCGTACAACTGGTATATTGACAATAAATAAGGAGGCAATTTATGGACCAAGAAAGGTATATAGAACAGGAAGATGAGTTAGATATAAAGGAAATACTATTAACTATTAAAAAACATTTAGTGCTGGTTATAATTTTACCTATTATCTTTTCAGGTATAGCTGCTGCTATAAGCTTCTTTCTGTCAAAACCATTATATCAGGCAAATGTTAGTATTATTTTAAATAAAGATGCAGGAAATACACTTACTGCAAGTGATGTTAGTTTGTACCAGAGTTTGATGCAAACTTATATAGAGATTGCCAAGTCTGATGTAGTAGCTGAAAGAGCAGTAAGAGATGGAAATCTAAAAACATCAGCAGAGGCATTACAATCAAGTCTGACTGTTAGTTGTAAAGAAGGAACTCAAATCTTATATATGTCAGTGATTAGTGGACAACCGGAAGATGCGGTTAAAAAAGTTGAAGCCTTAACAGAAGCATTTTTACAGGAGTCAAAAAGGTTAGCGCCTTCTGGAAATACTAACATAATGGATCACGCAAAAGTACCTCAAACTTCCATTTCATCCAGTATAAAGCGTAATATTATTATAGCATTTGTTGTTGGGTTATTAGCAGCCATAGTGTTAATTTTTTTGTTAGAGAATATGAATGACAATGTGAAATCAGAAGAGGATGTTGAAAGAAATTTTGATGTGCCTATACTAGGGGTTATACCCTAGCAGATGTAAGGAGATGAGGTTATGCTATCATTAATTGAAAAAAATTCACCCAAGGATATAAGGAATGAAGCTTATAGGACTTTAAGAACAAATTTTCAGTTTTTTACAAAGGATAAAAATGTAAAGCTCCTTGTGTTAACAAGTACAGAGTCCGGTGAGGGCGCAAGTGTAACTGCTAGAAATTTGGCTCTTTCCTTTTCACTGTCTGGAAAAAAGGTTTTAATAATAGACTGTGATCTTAGAAAACCATCTATTCATGAATATTTCAATGTTACTAATCAAATAGGATTTGCCAACTTAATTATAGAAAAATTAACTTACAAAGATGTAATACAGGAATATTCTGACAACCTTCATATAATTACTGCAGGAAAAACTACAATTCACTCTGCAGAGTTATTAAATACAGAATATATTTCACCTATTTTTCAGCAACTTCAAAAACAATATGACATTATACTAATAGATAGTCCTCCAGTAATAACTTATGCTGACGCTCAGCTTTTATCAGCAGTATCTGATGGAGTAATAATGGTTGTCAGCATAGGTAAAACTCATAAAAAGCTGTGCCAAAAAGCAATACATCTGCTTCAAAATGTTAATGCAGATATTATAGGCATAGTACTGAACAAAAATATTAAGAAGTTACAAAAATATTATAAAAAGAATAAATCATACTCATATAAAAAAATTGAAAAGAAAAAAGTTAGAGAAAATTAAAGCAGTAGTAATGTAAATAGGAGATAAATGTATGAAAAAAAGACTTTTAGTTTATGCACATTATTTCTATCCGGATATAGCTGCAACAGGTCAGATTCTTACTGAGTTATGTCAAGGCATTCAGAAGGAATTTGATATAACCGTAATATGTGTGGTTCCTAGTTATGATGGAAAAGTAGAGGATAAATACAAGAGTAAAAAATTATTTATTGAAAAGTATCAGAATATTAACATAGTGAGGGTTCGAGTGCCTGCATTTGATAAGAAGAATAAAATAAGCAGAATTAAGAACATTTTAGCGTATTTCATAAATGCTGTATATGCCACATTTAAGGCAGGCAAGCAGGATTTAGTTTTTAGTATTTCTCAACCGCCTATTTTAGGTGGAGTACTAGGGGTTATAGGGAAGATAATTAAGAGATCAAAGTTTATATATAATATTCAGGATTTTAATCCGGAACAAACTATAGCAGTGGGTTATAGTAAAAATAAACTTATTCTGAATGCTGCTATGTTGGTAGATAAATTTTCTTGTAAAAGGGCAGATAAGGTAATAGTAGTCGGAAGGGATATGCAAGAAACATTAAGAATTAGATTTAAACACAAGAAGGTTCCCCAAAATGTATATATAAATAACTGGATTGATGAAAAGGAAATATATCCATTGGAAGATGACAATGAGAAAGTAGCAGACTTTAAAAAGAAATATGGCTTAGAAAACAAGATAGTTATTATGTATTCCGGAAATATAGGATTATATTATGATCTTGAAAACCTGATTAAGATTATTGGCAGATTCAATGGGAAAGAAAACTTAGTGTTCGCTTTTATAGGTGAGGGAAGTGTAAAGCAAAAAATCGAGAATTACGTTAATGACAATAAATTAGAGAATGTTAAGTTTATACCATATCAGGATAAAACAGATTTAATATATTCATTAAACGCTGCGGATGTACATTTAGTTGTTAATGCTAAAGGAATAAAGGGTGTATCTGTACCTAGTAAACTATACGGTGTAATGGCTGCCGGTAAAACAGTATTCGGAGTATTGGAAGAGGGATCAGAAGCCAGGTTAATTATTGAGGAATGTAAGTGTGGGGTATGTGTAGATCCTGGTAAATATGATTTGATTTACGAGAAATTAAAAAAAGTAATTGAAAATATACGAGAGTACAAGAAACTTGGTGTTAATGGCAGGGAATTTATTAGTGATTTTATAAAGAAAGAGGCTGCTATAGATAAGTATAGCAGAGAAATTCTTTGTGAAGATTAGGTTGGGCTAAGTGTTTAGGAGAGTTGTGATGTTTAAAAGCAATTACTTTAAGATATTTATGAAGTTAAATAAGGTTACATTTGGAAAAAAACTAAACTTGATTGGATTACCAGTAATATTTAAAAAAAGGGCTTCGGTATTAAATATAGGTGATAATTGCAGTATAAAAAGCAGTTTTCTCTCAAATTTAGTAGGACTGAGCCAGAGAACCATTATCATTACCAGAACAAGTGAAGCCAGGATTGAAATCGGTAATAATGTAGGCATATCCGGAGCTACTATATATGCCAGAAAGGGTATATTTATCGGAGATAATACTTTCATAGGAGGTAATGTGAAAATACTGGATAATGATTTTCATCCATTGGAGGCTGAGGCCAGGAATAGGGATAATAAGGATATGATAAGGACAAAAGAAATTATAATTGGGAAGAATTGTTTCATTGGCTGCAATGCCTTAATACTTAAAGGGACTAAGATTGGTGATGGTTCTGTAGTTGGAGCCGGCAGTGTTGTATGTGGAGAATTTGGCAGTGGTGTTGTAATAGCCGGGAACCCTGCTAAAGTTATTAAGTCAATATAGGAGGCGGCAATGGTAGATTTAACTGTAGTCATTTTAACAAAAAATGAAGAGAATAACTTAAGGAAATGCATCGAGTCATTTAAGGGAATAGCTAGAAGATTTGTTATAGTAGATAGCTTTAGTACCGATGGAACCAAAAATCTATGTGAAGAGTTAGGTAAATGTGAAAATATAAGTTTTTATGAAAACAGATTTATTGATTATGCAACACAATTAAATTGGGGATTAAAAAATACAGATATTACAACAAAGTGGACAATGCGAATGGATGCAGATGAAGAAGTAACGCCAGAATTAGTTAATGAGATAGAAAACAAATTACCAATATTAGAAGGAAACATTAAAGGTATTATCCTAAAAAGAAGAGTTTATTTCATGGGAAGATGGATAAAACATGGTGGTAAGTATCCAGAGCTGCTTTTGAGGATTTTTAGAACTGGTTTCGCAGCTTGCGAGCAAAAGCTTATGGATGAGCACATGATACTTTCAGAAGGAGATACTATTACATTTAAATACGACGTTATTGACAATAATACAAAGGATCTTGAATGGTGGACTCATAAGCATAATTGGTATTCAAATAGAGAAGTGTTAGATTATCAGGAAAAAGTTTTGAATAAAAGTAAAACAGATGAGCTAATAGATAACGGCTTAAATATTGGACAGGCCGCTAGAAAAAGATTTGTCAAAAATAATGGATATTATAAACTACCGTTATTCTTAAGAACTCATATTTATTTTATATATAGATATTATTTTAGACTTGGGTTCTTAGACGGTAAAGAAGGCAAGATATATCATTTTCTTCAAGCCTATTGGTATAGGTTTTTGGTGGATGCTAAGATTTATGAGTGTGGGAAATTTAGTAGAATTATGGAAAGCCAGGGAGATTTAAAATGAAAGTATTACAGATTTCTGCTTTTAGCGGGTGGGGATGCACTGGGAGAATTGCTTTAGGAATTCATAATGCACTGGTTAAGGAAGGACATGAGAGTGTAATTGCCTGGGGGCGTACAAACACAGCACCAGAAAATGTACCTACAATTCAAATAGGTAATAAATATGACCAAATGCTTCATGGTTTATATACTCGTATTACAGATAAATGTGGATTTGGGTCTAAAAGTGTTACTAAAGAGTTTTTAAAAAAGGTAGAAGAATACAATCCTGATTTAATACAGCTGCATATCATGCATGGCTACTATATTAATTTGGAACTGTTATTCAATTATATAAAAGAAAAAGAGATCCCTATAGTTTGGACTTTTCATGATTGCTGGGCATTTGCTGGACATTGTCCATATTTTGATTTTGTTGGATGTGATAAGTGGAAAACAGGATGTCACCACTGTGAGCAAAAAGCACATCATCCTGCAAGCTGGCTTATGGATAATTCCGCATGGAATTACAATAAGAAAAAAGAGTTGTTTACCGGCATTAAAAATATGACAATCATAACCCCATCTGAATGGCTGGCAGGATTAGTCATGAAGTCATTTTTGAAAGAGTACCAAGTGGCTGTTATTAATAATGGCATCAACCTTAACGACTTCAAGCCGACGGAAGGGAACTTCAGGAAAAAGCATGGGATTGATGATAAGAAAATAGTGCTTGGAGTATCTTCCACATGGGTTAAGTCTAAAGGATTGGATGACTTTGTGGAGTTATCGAAAAGGTTGTCTGAGCAGTATGTTGTTGTTTTAGTAGGCCTGACAAAAGAGCAGAAGGATAAATTGCCATCTGACATGATTGGTATTGAACGGACTGACAGTGTCAAGGAACTGGCGGAACTTTATACAGCGGCAGAGGTTTTTGTAAATCCCACCTATGAAGATAATTATCCCACAACCAATCTGGAAGCTATTGCTTGCGGAACACCTGTAATCACATATGATACCGGAGGCAGTAGTGAGATTGTTGCAAAGACGGGTTACGGCTGTATCCTTCCGAAACATGAGATAGAGCTGCTTGCGAAAACAATTGAAAACCATGAATTTCCTGTAAAGAAAAGCAGCTTTGAAACACAACTGTCTCAGGAACTGAAATTTGAGGAGTATGTTCATCTGTATTCAAAGATAAGGGGAGATTAAAAATGAGAGTATTGTTTTTAACCAATATGCCGGCACCTTACCGGGTGGATTTCTTTAATGAATTAGGAAAGTCCTGTGATTTGACGGTCCTCTTTGAAAGCCAGGCTGACAAAAGTCGTAATGATGGCTGGGTTGCAGATAAGATGACTGGTTTTAAAGCGGTTTTTATGAAAGGTATCAAAAAAGGGGACGCAGATGCATTTTGCCCGGAGGTAATAAGATACCTGTCTCTCAAGAAATATGATTTGATAGTAGTTGGTGCTTATCATACACCAACAGGAATGCTGGCAATTGAATACATGAAACTGAGAAGAATTCCGTTTATTATCAGTTCTGATGGCGGGATGAAAAAAAAGGATCATGGCATCAGGCACAAAATCAAGCAGCATTTTATAGGGGCGGCTTCTGCTTGGCTCAGTACCGGTGAAACAACAAGCGAATATCTGACATATTATGGAGCCAATGCAGATAAAATCTATGTGTATCCGTTCACCTCAATAAAGGAATCCGACATTATTGCTGAACCTCTTTCAGAGAAAGAAAGGAGAGCATACCGGGAAAAGCTTGGTATTCAGGAATCCAGAATGATGGTGGCAGTGGGTCAGTTCATACATCGGAAAGGATACGATATCCTGTTAAAGTCCTGCAAGGATATGGATCCGTCTGTTGGAGTGTATATTGTTGGTGGTCAGCCTACGAAAGAATATCATCAGATGCAGTTAGATATGGATCTGAGTAATGTTCATTTCGTTGATTTTATGAAGAAGAAAGATCTTGCAGAATATTACAAAGCAGCAGATTTTTTTGTGCATCCTACAAGAGAGGATATATGGGGGCTGGTTATCAATGAAGCAATGGCATTCGGGCTTCCGGTCATTACAACAGACAAATGCGTAGCTGGAATTGAGATGGTGGAAAATGGTATTAATGGATGGGTTGTAAAAAGTGAATCTGTTTCAGAACTTTCAGAGGCAATTCAGAACCTGCTGGCTTGTGATATAAGAAAAGCGGCATGTATAGCTCTCCAGAAAGCCAGGGCTTACACCATTGAGCAGATGGCATTGGAACATATAAAAATTTTGGGAAAGTTGGTGGATAGAGTATGAGTAAGAAATTGATTTCTGTTGTAATTATTACGTGCAACCGGAAAGATGAATTAAAGAAGACAATTTTATCATGTGCAAAAAATGCAGGAATGCCCTGTGAAATCATCGTTATTGACAATGGATCCTCAGATGGTACGAGGGAGATGCTAAAACAGCTCCAGCTGACAAAATCATGCCGGTTGAGGCCGTTTTTCTCAGAATGCAACTTAGGAGTATCAGGTGGAAGAAATGTTGGATACCAGATGGCAAAAAGTGAAATTATTTTTTTCATTGATGATGATGCAGTTATTGCCGAAAACAGTGAGTCGCTTTCAGCAGGATATAATTATATGAAAAAACATGCTGATGTACATGCATTGGCAATGGAAATATATGATCTGAAGCAGGAAAAGCTGCTTTTGGATAACTTCAGCAAAAAGGGATTCAATGATGGAGAATCGCATAGGATGTTGTCTTATGTGGGTGCCAGCCACATATTGAGGAAAGATAAGGGCATCCAGTATTTGTACCCCCCTAAACTTATGTATGGTGCGGAGGAGCGCTATGCTGCCTTACGAGCATACGATATGGGTGGTGAGGTACTGTATTATGAAGGGATTAAAGTACTCCATAATCCAAGTACCAAAACCAGGATGTCGGAACTGGAGACATATAGGAATATCATGATAAACCAGTTTGTGATAAAATTGCTTCTGCTGCCGAAGGCATGGCTGGTTCTGTCAGGACTGTTATTCTTCCTTAGAGCCTGCAGAAGGGAAAAATTTAAGTGGAAGATTGTCTTGAATGATTATCATACAGCCAAAGAGCGTTATAGGGAAAATATAGAAGCAAGATACCATATGAGAGAAAATACTGCATTGACTTTGATGAAGGAGTTTGGGGTATTTACTATCATATAACCCGGGAGGATAATTATGGTAATTACTTTTTCTGAAGGAGGAACAATACTGTTTTATATTTTAGTAATTACGGCAAGCGTGCTCCTAATGCATTTTGCGGATAAGAAAAATTCAAGATTTCTTTTGGGAGTTTTGATACTGCTTCTGTCCTGTGTTATAGGTTTTCGATATTATGTTGGTAAAGATTTTGAAAATTATGTGAATGCATATAAGATTATTTCTAAGCAGGGAAGCATTTCTCAGGCTAAGGCATGGTATACCATTGAAACAAGTTATATTTACTTATCCTTTATATCAAAGGCACTGATGGGGAACTTCCAGTTTGTTTTCTTTTTCTATGGCTTTTTTACAACCCTTTTTTTCATGCTTGGAATCTGGTATTTCAGACGACAGATCAATGTGGACTGGGCCATGATGTATTATGCGTCTACCTTCTTTTTTGGAAGCTTCAATACCATTAGGCAGTACATGGCCATGGCAATCATCTTTTTCGCTTTTCGATATGTTATCGAAAAGAAATGGATCCATTACTTCATTGCGGTAGGCATTGCTGTGTTGTTCCATACTTCCGCTATCGTTACAGTTATCATTTATTTTTATGGCATTCACAAGAATCATGTAGGCAGGATGATGCGCATTTTCAATTATATCGGTCCTGTGGTACTGATACTGGGTGCTAATAAGGTTATAAGTTTTGTAAGTAAACTGGGGTATGATAGGGCTTCAAATTACGAGGCGCAATCCCATTTTGGATTTGGAATCATCATTCAGATCATCATTTTAGTTTTATTTTTACGGAGCTGTAAGCATAATAATGGTCTGCAGGGGGAAAAACAGTATTTCATTCGCCAGATTTTGATTCTGTCTACCATACTCTGCATTTTGGATTATACGACAGGTCAGCAATCTGTATCAAGAATACGCAATTATTTCAGTACCATTGAAATGCTTGCAATGGCAAGTTATCCTAGTGTTATTTTCAGAAACAGGTCAAAATTAAGATTTCCTAAAATCACCATTTATGATGCTTTTTTATGCGGCTATTATGTGCGGTTTTTAGGTATGTCATTTATCATTCTAGATTCGTGGGTGTATCCTTATCAATTCATGATCCCGTTTAGATAATATGGAAGGAGGTGGGAAAGTGGTACCAAAAGTTATTCACTGTTTTTGGTTTGGCGGAAGAGAACTGCCGGAAAGTGACAAGAAGAATATGGAAACATGGAGACGCTTTTGTCCGGATTATGAGATTAAGTTATGGGATGAAAGCACGTATCCTATACCAAATGTGCCTTATGTGCAGCAGGCGTTTAAAATGAAAAAATGGGGACATGTTTCAGATTATGCCCGGCTGGATGTTCTGTACAAGTATGGAGGTATCTATCTGGACACGGATGTGGAAATAGTGAGATCCTTTGATTCTTTATTGGAGTTAGATGGATTCATTGGATTTGAAGATGGAGTCAATGTAAACACTGGACAAGGGGTTGGTGCTGAAGCCGGTAATACTATCATAAAGGGGATGATGGATGACTATCTTGAAAGACAATTCATAAAAGTAGATGGAACTTGTGATCTGACGCCATGTCCCCAAATCAATACGAAATACCTTATTGAGCTGGGACTGATACAGAATGACACACTGCAAACAATCAATGACATGGTGATTTTTCCAACAGATTATTTTTGTCCAAAGCATATTTTAACGGGAAAAATTACAATTACAAATAACACATATAGTGTCCATCACTTCAATGGAAGCTGGCTTGAATCTGATAAGAAAACAAAGATGGAATTCTGTAAAAGAATTCATCAAATTTTGGGATTCAGATTAGGCAATATAATAGTATGGTGGATTGTTAAAGCAGGTGCATTGAGAAATAAACTATTTGGGTGAAAATAAGGGAGAAGTCCATTCCATTGTGGCAAGGAGCGATAATGATTATGAATAAACAGACAACATCCGCTATCAGAGGAATAGCAATCATTATGATGCTGGTACACCATCTCTTTACATGGGGAGGGGCAGCATATACATCATTTTTTGAAGTCACCTTGTGGGGCGGTTATGATATCCCGATGTTCTTCGGAATATTTGGCAAGCTCTGTGTGACGCTGTATCTATTTTTAAGTGGATATGGCTTCTGTTGTAAATTTGGAAATGAAAAGTATACGGGTATCTCAGCATCTGAGAGATGGAGGATTGCCTGGAAGGTATATAACAAATATCTTATGGTTTTTGCAATCTTTGTTCCTATGGGATTTCTGCTGTCCATTAGGAAATTCCAGCTGACAGAATTTATCTGGAACCTGATTCCGTATGATACAACTTATGATGCAGAGTGCTGGTTCCTGCTGATATATATTCTGATTGTACTTCTGGTTCTTCCAATTCTAGTAGGAAAAAAAAGCAGCTGGTCAGTAAAAAAGATCTTTTTAATCAGCCTTGCCGTAATTATATCAGGTTATGCATTCCGGGTTCTGATTATGAAAAGTCCTTATTCCAGCTTTATAAGTACAAGACTGTATTTTAATATCTATTACTTTTTACTTTCACAATTTGCCTTTGTAGCAGGATGGGTTTGTAAGCAGGAAAACTTCTTTGAGAGATTCGCGCATTTACACATACCCAAAGTTATCTGGGTCATGGCAATGTTTAGTCTTATGATACTTAAAGTGTATTGTCCGGGAGGAATGCTCATTGATACTGTCCTTACACCTGTATTTGTTGGTCTTTGCTTAAGGATTGCAGCTGTGAATAAAACAGTATTTAAAGTTTTAACAGTGATTGGAGGTTACTCCACTTATATGTGGATGACGCATACTTATTTTAGTAAATATTATTGGAGCGATTTTATCTATGCATTTAAGTGGCCAGTGCTGATAACAGCAGTTTTGATCCTAGTATCTTTAGTCACTGCACTTGTGTTGGATCTGTTAGAAGGACAACTCATAAAAATAATCAGGAAAGTAAGGAGAATGGGTGAAATCAGATGGATAGAACTAGAGAAATAGCCAGATCATTGTACCGTACTGCATATCCCCTATTGCGTACAGGTTGCTTTTGGGAAGGAAAGGGCAATGTTGAGAAAGAAAAAAAATACCTGCAAAGCATAGCTCCAAAACCTCTGGGTACATGTTTTGCTGATAATATGATTGTTGATAGTGATTATGATTTACAGATTGTCATACCGGCTTATAATGCAGAAAAATATATTGAACGGTGTCTGGATTCTGTAATTGGGCAGAAAACAAAATACCGATTTGTTGCAATTGTGATAAATGACGGATCAAAAGATAGTACGGCTGCTTTATTGGAAAAATATAATGAATACCCATTTATAAATATCATTAATCAAGAAAACCGAGGGTTCTCAGGTGCCAGAAATCGGGGCATTCAAAGGCTGATGGCACCGTATATAGCATTTCTGGATTCAGATGATGTCCTGCCGACCAATGCTGTTGACAATATGCTCAATACGGCTTTGGAATTTAATGCCGATATAGCGGAGGGAAGCTATTATACCTTTACGGATGAAGAAATACTTGATACCTTTACACATAGTTTGAGACAAACGATTCTCGATCCCTATAACAAAATGGCTGGTTTTCCATGGGGAAAGATTTATAGCAGCAAAATACTGCAGCATTTTTGTTTCCCGGAGGGATTCTGGTTTGAAGATACCGCAGTTGCTGCTAGGCTAATGTTCCATAAATATCATTATGCTGTCTTTCCTGAGATGGTGTATGGCTACCGTATTAATCCAAATGGTATTACGCTTACTGCAATTAAGCATAAGAAGAGTATAGACACCTATTGGATTACAGAGAAGCTTTTGGAAGAATTAAGGCAGCACGGGATACAGTACACGCAAGAATTATATGAATATATACTGAAACAGGTGGTAATGAATTATATGCGTACACGGAAGATGAAGCTTGCAGTCAGGAAAAGTATATTTGTTTTAACAGCTGACCTGTTTCATAGATATCTGAATTCATTCGCTACAATGAATTATGATTTAGCTGATCTTGAGGCTGCTATGAAAACCGGAAATTATGTAAGATACGAATTATTTATGATGAAATACAGATTGGAAGGGTAAAAATGGACATTAAGACAAGATTAATTAAACTGAGGGAAGATGTTAGAAGAAAAATTGGTGTTTGATCCAGCATTGAGTGAGGAACGGGGATATCCGGTTGCAGTACTAAAAGATATCCAAGAGGATGGCAGCGCTAGAAACAAAGCATTTGAAGTATCAAATATAATTATAAAATTTTAGAAATAGAGAGGAGATTACACAGATGAATCCTTTGATTTCAGTTATTATACCGATATACAACGTAGAACCATACCTACGACGTTGTATAAATAGTGTATTAAACCAGACTTACAATAATCTCGAAATTATCCTAGTTGATGACGGCTCGCCTGATAATTGTGGAATTATTTGCGATGAATATGCGAAAAATCATGACAGAATAAAAGTAATTCATAAAAGAAATGGAGGACTGTCAGATGCCCGAAATGCAGGTCTTAATATTGCTTCTGGTAAATATATAGGATTCATTGATAGCGATGATTGGGTATCAAATATTTATTTACAAAAATTATATGATTTAATAAGTAATCATAATTCAGATATATCAGTATGTAATTTTGTAAAAGCTTATGATGAAAAGGACTTATTAAGTAATAATCATTGTATTGAGTTATATGAATATAACAATATTGAGGCACTTAATCAGTATTTTAATAAGTATTATATCCAGATGGTTGTGTCCTGGGGTAAATTGTATAAGACAGCGCTTTTTAAAGATATTGGATTTCCAGTTGGTCGAATACATGAAGATGAGTTTACAACACATAAATTACTATATAAAGCAAACAAGGTCGTATTTACAACAGAAAGCTTATATTATTATTGGCAAAGGCAGGATAGTATCACAGGAGTTGGGTTCAATCTTAAAGGTAGATTACATCGTTTAGAAGCTTTAAAGGAAAGGTGTGAATTTTACAAACATTCTGGATTAGAAGTTCTATGGAAGAATGCTTTGAGAATCTATTTTTATGAAATTATTTATATTTATGGCTCTATTAATTGTAAAGAAAATAAATCAACTATTTTTGAATTGAAAATAAAAGCAAATGAAATAAAAGAGACTATTTTAAATAATGACTTTTCATTCAGATTCAGAGTTTTATATTTAATGTTTATTAATGCATCTAGAACTACAATATTAATAGAAAAAGTATTTAATAAACATGGCCTTTGTTTAAAGCAACATAAAAAAAGCATAGTCCAGAATAAATGGTAGGTTTTATAAGATGTAGATTAGAACGAGGAAATTATGTATACTGCACAATAAACGAGTCATTAACAAAGAGATTTAAAGAAGTTTGTTTCACATTTATAAGTTTTTTAGATCTTCAGTAGGCGTTAGTTTAAAGGGGGTATTGTAAATGAAGATCGAAAATAAAGCAAAAATAGTAAGTAAGAATAAACAGCTAGTTATTAATATAATTGCAAGTTTTATTGCATTTGCAGTTAGTATGGGCATTAATTTCTTTTTAAGTCCTTATATTGTTAAAACAGTAGGAACCGAGGCATATGGTTTTGTACAGTTATCTAATAATTTTATTACATATTTTTCTGTATTGACCATTGCATTAAACTCTATGTCTAGCCGTTTTATTTCAATAGCATATTATAAGAATAATATGTTGGAGGCAAATCAATACTTTTCATCAACTTTTTTTTCAAATGTAATTCTTAATGCAGTGTTAGTTCCAATTATATTTGTGGGTATTCTGAATATCAATCATCTTGTTAATGTTTCACCAGGATTAGTTATAGATGTACAGTTTTTGATGGGATTCATGGCAATTAGTCTTTTTGTTGAGTTATTGTCAACGAATTTAGGTATTTCTTATTATGTAAAAAATAAATTGTATATTTCATCTATCGTCAATATAGCAGGAAATATAATTCGTGCAGTTCTGTTACTTGTCCTATTTGTATTTTTTAAACCATACATTGCATTTATAGGGTTAGTTACTGTTATTATTATATTCTTTACTCAGTTGTTTAATATCTATTATAAAAGGAAACTGATTCCTGAACTTATAATTAGAAAAAGATATTTTCAGTTTATAAAAGTAAAAGAACTAATATTTTCTGGAATATGGAATACTATCACTCGTGTTGGAAGTCTTTTGTCAGAGGGGTTAGATTTATTGATTACTAACCTATTTATAGGAGCCGCAGATATGGGAATATTAGCAATTGCTAAAATGGTTCCTAATATGATTAATAACATACTAAATACTATGATATCAACTTTCATACCTAATTTAACTGAACTTTATGCACAAAATAGAAAGCAAGAATTAGTTAAATATATCAAACAGTCTATGAAAATTATAGGTATGCTTATCAACATTCCAATTGCTGGATTAATTGCATATGGTGATGTACTGTTTACTCTTTGGTTTCCAAAGCAAGATGCTCACTTATTACAGATACTATCTATTATGACCATTTTCCCTTGGGCAATTATGGGTCAAGCTACTATAATTCATAATGTTTTTACTATTGTTAATAAAATAAAGTTAAATTCAATATTGGTATGTTTAACCGGATTGCTCAATGTATTGGTGGTTTTCATTCTTTTAAAAACTACAACATTAGGTTTATTTGCAATAGCTGGTGTAAGTTCAATTTTTAGCATCATAAGAAATCTGGTTTATACAGTACCATTTGGTGCTATATATATTAAATGCAAGTGGTATACATTTTTTTCTGAAATCATTAAGTCTGTGTTGTCTGTTACAACAGTGAGCATAGTTGGGTGCTTATTGAAAACTTTAATGCCAACATATTCATGGTTAAATCTATTCCTTTTTGCAGCACTTACTACAATATTCGGGTTAATCTTTAATTGTATGCTTGTTTTAAATAAAAATGACCGTATATTTTTGTATGGTTTGATTATAAAAAAATTAAAAAGAAATGAGAGGTAAAAGTATTATGGATAAACTAAAAAGATATATTGAATGTTATATTCCGACGGAGACATGCAATTTACGATGCAAATATTGCTATATTACCCAGCTTAGAAAATTTAATAATAAAATTGCTATGTTTACACAAACTCCAGATGCAATTCGAAAAGCATTGTCAGTTGAACGTTTAGGTGGGGTATGTCTACTAAATTTTTGTGCAGGTGGTGAAACACTTTTAGCAGATGATGTTCTTGATGTTCTTAAAGCATTGTTAGAAGAAGGACATTATGTCATGGTTGTAACAAATGGGACATTATCAAAGCGTTTTGATGAAATTGCATCATTCCCACCGCAATTACTTAAAAGATTAATTTTTAAGTTTTCGTTTCATTATTTAGAATTATTGCGTCTTAATATGTTAGAACGCTATTTTGAGAATATTGAGAAAATGAGACGATGTGGATGTTCTTTTACTGTAGAGATTACGCCTAATGATGACTTAATACCGCATATTGAAGATATTAAGAATCTATGCTTGAAAAAACTGGGGACATTATGCCATATTACTATTGGAAGAGATGATAGAACTTCTGGCATAGAGGTGTTGTCTAATTATTCATTTGATAAGTATCAAAAGATCTGGAGTGCCTTTAACTCAGAGTTGTTTAATTTTAAAACTACAATATTTTACAAAAAGCGAAAAGAATTTTGTTATGCTGGTGACTGGAGTGTTTATATTAATTTGGTTACTGGTTCAATGAAGCAATGTTATTGTGGACGTGAATTGGATAATATTTATTATGATATAACAAAATCTTTAAAGTTTGAAGCTATTGGTCATAGTTGTAAGATAGCTCATTGTTACAATGGACATGCATTTTTAACTTTAGGTGATATTCCAGAGTTAGAAACTCCAACTTATGCTGAAGTGCGTAACCGTATTGATAATCAGGGACGAAATTGGCTGCAACCAGAAATGAAAGCATTTTTAAGTCAGAAACTTGAGAACAATAATATTAAATATTCCATTAGAAGGAAGGCAGCAGTTTTTAGTAAAGAAATATTGCGAGATACGTGTATATTTTCACAAAGGATAGCGAGAAAAGTTAAACCTGTAATTATAAAATTGTAAAGAGATAGGTAAGGAGAAAATAATGCAAAGTATAAAAAATGTTATAAAGTATGTCTTAGATATAGCAAGAAGGGCAAAAGGTAAATTCAAGGTTCGTATAAGGACTATTCGTACATTTAAAGGTAGAAAACAGCAAGTAGCTATTTTAATAGGTTCTCCAGAACATGGGAATATAGGCGATCATGCAATCTCGTTGGCAGAAATTGAATTTTTAAAAGAGTATTACCCAGGATTGCATATTGTTGAAATAACTGGACAACATTTTCGAAAAGATACTGTAGGTATTATGAAAAGAGTCAAGTCAAATGATATTATATTTGTTACTGGCGGTGGTTTTCTAGGGAATTTATGGATGGTTGAAGAAGGAATGGTACGTAAGGTAATACAAGTTTTTCCCAATAATCCAATAATAATATTTCCTCAAACTATTTATTTTAATAGTGATGAAACTGGTAAAATGGAACAAAAAAAATCTAAAGAAATTTATGAGAATCACAAAAATTTATGCATATGTCTTAGGGATAAAAAATCATATGATTTTATAAAAACTGAGTTTAATAAAGTAAGTAAAAGCTTATTTACTCCTGATATAGTCACATATCTGAATATGTCAAAACCAATATTAAAACGAAATAGAGTATTACTTTGCTTTCGTACAGATAAAGAACGTGTGCTTTCTGATGAACAATTAAAAGAAATTGAACAGTTACTGTATAGTCGTAATTTATCATATACTTATACATCAACGGTTGTTGATTATGGTATTAAAATAACTGATAGAAAAAGTGAAATAGAGAAAAAAATAAATGAATTTAAAGAGAGTCGTATTGTAATAACAGATAGATTACACGGAATGTTATTTGCAGCTATTACAGGGACTCCATGTATTGCACTAGATAATCTAAGCGGAAAAGTTAGAGGAGTCTATCAGTGGATTAAATATCTAAACTATATTAAATTTGTTGAAGATTGGGGACAAATTGATAAAAATATTGGTGAAATACTTAAATTTAATGAATGTAGTTATGAAAATGTTGAACTAAAATATAAGTTTGAAAAGCTATCAAAACAGATTAATACAGTTTTAGAAAAGGTTTATTAATTATAGATTTGATGGTTTTTGTATTACTGTCGCCATTGATTTACTTATTCATAAAAATAGGTTCTTTCTTAGGTTCCTTCTATAGAAATAATTTTTTAGATAGATTGGAAAAAGGAGGTTTGAAAATGCATAAGTTAATGCATAAATTGAAAGAAAACAAAATAATATTGGTATCCGTTTTGATGTCTGTAACATTATCTGCCATAGTTTGTTTGGGTGTGTGCATGCATATGGATAAAAATAAATATACCATGATAGCCACAGGGTCTTTATATGTTAATGTACAGGATTTTGGTGCGAGGGGAGACGGGAAAACTGATGATACAGCGGCTATTGTTTCTGCGATGAAATCATATGATGGTAAAGGTGGAATTGTATGGTTTCCTGATGGAGCATATATGTTTTCTAATCTAGTAGTTCCGGATAATATCACCTTATTAATGAGTGATTTTGATGATTATTATGAGTATACAGATCCTACAAAAAAAGTGGACATGAAGTGCTGTTTAAAACGGCTGGATGGTAGTAAAGGGACAGCCATTATCAACAATGGAATGTTGCAAAATATCATGATTAATGGGAATAATGTAGGTTCAGATGTATGTGTTGAAAATTACGGAAGAGTTGACGGGCTTTGCGTTGTGCGTGCTTATGATGCAGTTTTGTGGAAGAAAGGAGACATAGAAAATTTAAGGCTACACGGTAACAAAAATGATGCATTAATTTGTGAGGCAGTAGACCACAACCTGACAAACTTTAATATTTCATCAAATGCCAATGGTATGGTTTTTAAAGATGCAGCTACTCTTCGAATTACAGATGGAAAAGTGGAATGGAATGGAAAAAACAATATACTTAATGCAGGAAATAGTGCTGAACTGACATTTGATGATGTGTTTTTGGATTCAGCTAATTGGTATAATATCTATAGTACAGGTAATTTTTACAATGTGAGGTTTACCAATTGTACATTCATTGGAAGCCAAAGAAGGCTACAGACATCTCCAGAAAAGAATTATCTTTCTATGTTTTATTTTTCTAATAATTCTACGGGATTGGTATTTGATGCATGCTATTTTAGAAAATATAACATGAGAGGAGGAAATGGCAGTGCAAAAGAACAGGTAAAATCCTTGCTCACATACCAGCATGAATTTGTAAACCAGCAACCGATAATTTTCAGTGCATGCATCAATGAATTACCTATACGTAATAAGGATGATTCCCCTAATTTGGTTTACCAGCTGCTTGGCACTGCAGATGGTAATGGCGCAGATACAACCTTTGTACGAGGCCAGAAGGTTGTTATAGGTGAAAGCAGTACAGCGGATATAAAATTAAAGAGTGATGCTACTACAGGAAGTTTGGTTTATGATTGGCAAAGAAAAAAGCTTCTAATAAATTTATGGGGTAAATGGTATGATGTACTGGGGAATGAACCTGATAAGTCGTATACTAATTAAACATGTTGATGTGACTGATAATACAATAGTTGAGATGTCCTAGAATATCAAGTTAGATAGGGGGAAAATAATGTGAAATTAAAAGATATGGCAATTATTTGTTACACTCATTCAATTCATTTAAGCCTTAGAATAAAGAGAAAACATAATAATAAGGTGATACAGACTGTACTCTTTCTAATATGTTTACCTTATATAGTAGGTAAGTGGTTGGCGGAAACTATATACGAGTATACTTTTGGGATCATTATTGTTTCAAGGAGGTTAAAGAAAGAGAAGTTAATGCATTTTGAAGATGAACTTGCATTTGTTGCCATTGTTAAAAATGAGGCGACGTATATAAAGGAATGGATTGAATTTCATAAAAACGTTGGTGTAACAAGGTTTTATATTTATGATAACGAGAGCACTGATAATATTAAACAGGTACTAAAGCCCTATATTGAGAGTGGAGAAGTTGTTTACTGCTATTATCCAGGGCAAGCAAAACAGGTTGACGCATATAATGATGCAATAAGAAAATATGGGGCTATTACAAGATATATGGGATTTATAGATATAGATGAATTTGTTTTACCGACAGATGCAAGAAAAAAACTTAATCAGGTAGTTAAAGAAATATTAATGATGAAACCAAATGCTAGTGGTGTAGGTGTTGATTGGTATATATATGGATCTTCAGGATATATCGAAAGACCAAATGGATTAATTATTGAAAATTATTTAAAGCGTGCAGCAGATTCAGCTTGGCAAAACCGTCACATTAAAACAATTTGTAATCCGCGTTTAGTTAAAGACTATATTAGTCCGCATTTTCCGATTTATTATCTTGGAGCATGGAGCGTTAATGAGAATGGTAAAAGACTTCATGCTTGGTATAACAAAGATATAAATTATTCTAAAATAAGATGCAATCATTATTTTTGCAAATCTAAAGAAGAGTTTATAAAGAAACAAAATAGAGGACTAGCTGATAGAACTACTAAATATGATATGTCAAAATTTGATGTGTATAATTTAAATGATGTTTATGATGATACAATGAGTAGATATATTAATGAAGTTAAAATGAGATTAAAGGCTGATTTCTAAAATATCGGTAATTGTCAAGATAGTTGTCAGTAATTCTTTAAATTTATTTGTTCCTATGAGGCAGCTTGTTCTGCCTCAATAACATCTTGTTCAACTGTTGTTTTTTCCGGATTAAGATATACCGGATTAAGATATACTTTATCCGGCAGCGTCCAATCGCGTGTAGTGCGTCCGTTCCATCTCTCAGGATGTAACGACTTGGCAGTTTCGTATACCTCTTGGCGTTTTTTCATGATGGCAATACCCTTGCCGTTGTGACGCTGGGCAGGTGTAAGAAATTTGATTCCGCTGTGATGGTGTTCGTATCTATACCAGTTAACGAAATTTGAGCACCACAAGCGAGCCTCACCGAGGCTTCCAAATCCCTTTGGCTGGTAGTTAGGTCTATATTTCAGCGTCTTGAAAAGACTTTCCGCATATGGATTGTCATTGCTAACTCTTGGCCGACTGTTTGATGGCGTAATTCCTAGCTGATACAGTGTTGCCAGCATGGTTGCTCCTTTCATCGGACTTCCATTATCCGAGTGAAGCACTAGCGGCTGGGTGGACAGTACTTTCTGGGCAAGTGTTGTTCTTTTTATGAGCTCACTGGCAAGTTCTGCGGATTCTTCTCCCCAGATCTCCCAGCCAACGATATCACGGCTGAATAAATCGGATATTAGATAAAGATAATAGAACATTCCTTTTCAAGGCGTTTCTTTTCTTTTTCTGTGACTTTGAGCTCTTTGTTCAAACGTGCAGCTTCCTGGGCAACTCCGCCGTTGGCATTTATACAGGCATCCTTCCAAGCTTGTATCTGTTCAGAGATTCCTTCCTCTTTGGATATTTTGCTGATAGCTTCATTGTTCGGAGGAAGCATTCTCCGGGTGATTGATTCTTTTAATTCTCTACTATATTGCATAGCAGTCAGCTCCTTCCTCGTGATACTTCTAATACTAACACAAATAATTATTACATTCACTGACAACTATGCTAACACACAGGGTTATAGAGTGTATAAATCAACATTAAAAATATTTTTCGGTGGAATAGAAATATGAGGTTCATAATGAACCTCACAATTGCAGCCACTTAATTAAATCAAATCTAGACTTCACAAAAGAAGATGTTGAGCCAATTTTAAAAAGCTCTTTTAGTCTATTAATACCATTGGAAAACAATTCAAAAGCAAATCTATGAATCCAGGCAAAAACTAATAAAAAAGGATATTTAGAAGCATAAGAGTATCGTTTATCCAATCTGGTTGGAGTTGGAAATAAGTATCGTACAACCAGTTTAAATCTGCCAACATCAGCATTTGACTGTAGGACATTATTAAGCATCCTGGTGTTTGCAATTCTTATATCATTTCTTTTACCATAAATTCCACTATTAAAAATTTCATTAGTTAATATTTTCTTGTATTCATTTGTTCCAGGATAAACTTTTGTATAAGCAGCGGGAATGTCTAAAGAAAATAAATCATGGCATAAGTTTAAAATGGTGCTTATAAGCTTATTGAGCTTGCAAGCTTCAGCTAAACAGTATACCAGGTTCCAATCTATATTATCCCATTCTTGCTCTATAAATACTACAATATCACATAGTAGTCTTATTCCAAATCCAGAGGAAATTATGTGAGATGCTATATGAATAAATAAATGCATAAGTTCGTATTCTAATGAAAGAACTTGAATTTTAACACCATAGAAATCGTGAGTCCTAAGATTTTGCCATACAGTATATTCAAAAGGATCAACATTTCTTAAATTGTCTTTATTGGTTACAGACCAATGCAAGTCAATAGAGAGAGCAGAATTATGAATGAAGCAGCTTTCATGCCTGATAGAATCTAATTTAGAGTATCCCAAAGAAGTTAATACTTTTTCAGCAACTTCAATATGCTCCTCTTTTATAAGGAGATCAGAATCTGACATGGTTCTCAATTCGGGTTGAGGGTAAAGCTCCCTAATGATTAATCCTTTAAGAGCAACTACTGGAATTCCAGCTTCATTAAAGGCTCTAAAAACAGTTTTCATTTGATTGATATGTTGAGTTTGATAAACTCCGCTCATAATAGTGTATTTACTCCATTTTGCCATTAATTCATTGTCTATTTCGTGAGATTTGCTGATTTTTTTTACTATAGGGTATATAAGAGGCAACACAGCATGAGCTTCAGCTTCATTGTACACTTTTTGCCAGTTTATATCATGGTTTATATTAAGGTCAGTAAATTCTCTTCCGCGAATTGCTGCTGATAGAAGCTTAATTAATGCTTTTTCTGTATTATTCATAAAAAGTCCTCCATTATATCAAATTCGTTATAGAGGATGTATCACTGATTATCCTTGAAATCAAATCACCGCTATGATATTTAGAATCCTCTATCCATTCACTCTTAAACATTATGCTTTTCACAAGAAAAAGCCTATTTTACAAAAAATATAAATATAGTAATAATTATAAAATATTAGGAAGAAAATGTAAATAATCTAGATGGTAAAAAATAACAAATAAAAATAAAAATAAGATGTCTTTATTTGTCTATATATATAATAATATGAAAAAACAACAGGAATGGAATTTGTTTACAAGTAATGTAAAATTATGTAAAATACAATTATAAATAATTTGAGAATTATGATTTTAAAGTTAACAAAGAATATTTTTGTTTAGGACTGTAGATATATAGAAAGGAGCGCTTAAATGGCAGTATTAACATGGGGACAACTAGGACGTAAGTTGTACAAGTCTTCAAAATTAAATCATGTTCCTGTTTCAGGACAATTTGAACTAACTGTTAGATGTAATCTTCATTGTAAGATGTGTTATGTATGTAAGTTTGCAAATGATAAGGAAGCAATGAAAAGGGAACGAACTGCAGAAGAATGGATAGCTATTGCTAAAGAAGCACGAGATGCTGGTATGCTTTACCTTCTTCTCACTGGCGGAGAGGTATTTTTGCGTAAGGATTTTATGTCGATTTACTCTGAACTTGTAAAGATGGGTTTTCATATAGAAATTTACACAAATGCAACTATGATAACACCTGAAATTGCCAAAGCATTAGGTCGTATTCCTCCGTCAAAAGTAGGTGTAACTATTTATGGCGCTTCACCAGAAACCTATGAGAAGATATGTGGTAATGGCAATGCATTCAACTTAGCTATAGGTGGTGTAGACCTATTACTTGCAGAAGGAATTACTGTATGGCTTAAGACTACAATAGTAAAAGGTAATGTAGATGATTTCGATAAGATAGCTAAGTATGCTGAAGAACGTGGGGTAAGGTTTGGTATTATCAGTTACATTTCTCCAAGAAGAGAGGGATGTGGCACTTACCCTGAAGCTGAGAGATTATCTGCTTCAGAATTAATTAATTTTAGAAAACATGTATTTGATTATTTTAGTAATAAATCTAAACAGGATTCCATAACAGATTCAGAGAGGTGTGAGGTTGAAGAAGAAACTGCAGAAAATGAAGATAAACTATTTTCTAAAACTAGTGATGCTTTTGATTGTGTTGCAGGAAAATGCTCCTTTTGGGTAACTTGGGACGGGCATATGACTCCTTGTGCTCTTATGGACAAGCCATATACCTTCCCATTTAACAATGGATTTACAAATGCTTGGAATGATCTGCAAAAGGGATGTTTTTCAATACCTGCTTGTACTGAATGCCAGGAATGTTCCAATAAGGAGAGGTGTATGCCTTGCCCTGCGCGATTAAAGAGAGAAACAGGTTCTTATGATAAATCTGCACCATATTTGTGTGAGTTAATGAAGGGCTAAAGCATTGAAAAGGAGGTGATTAAGCAATGAAGAAGTATGTTAAACCAACGCTTGATGCAATTGAGTTAAGATTAGAAGAAAGAGTAGCTAGGTGTTATGATCAACCTAAGCCACCAAATTCAAACGGGCTTAATAATGCTGGAGACCATCCAGGTAATAAAGAGCATTGCCCATCAGGAAGCTAAGCAATATGAACTATAAGTCTGCTTTTAATAAAGGGTAGACTTATAGCTTATTCTGGCAATAAGGAGAAATAACTATTATGCAAAAAGTTAATATAGCTGGTCTGACGATTGAAATTATAAATAATAAATTATTAACTTTAGATAGATTTAAACCTTTTTTATATTTTGGAGAAGAAACTCCTGACATAATAATGGATGTAAGAGGGTGCCAATGTATTCATCCTCCACAAGGTAAAATAGTATTAGATGAAAAAATAAAGTGGGTTAAAGGTTCAGATGAAGAGGGTGATTCATCCGTTTATATATGTAAGGAAGAACCTGATGAGATTGCTTACCTTCTAAATACTAATAATGAATGGAATAAGGCTAGTATTATGTATAAGGAAAATGATTTTAATGCAGAATGTGCAGCAACAGGACCCCTTGGAGAAATTTTATTTCGTAACGGGCTATTATTCAATAGGGGATTAGTGCTGCATGCATCTGCAGTTCAGTATGAAGGTAAAGGAATTGTATTCTCAGCACCGTCAGAAACAGGAAAAACAACACAAGCAAGTCTTTGGTGTGAGAATATGGGAGCAACACTAATTAACAATGATAGACCTGCAATTAAAATCATAGGAGATAAGCCTTATGTGTACGGTACACCTTGGAGCGGTTTACCGTCAGAATGCAATAATAATTATGCGCCGCTTACTGCTATAGTAATGCTGGAACAATCATATGAAAACTCTATATATAAGCTTAATACACAAGAGGCAATATTGAGACTTATGCCAAGATGTTTTTTACCTTATTACGATAAGAGTCTTATGAATATTGCAATTAATAATTTAGAAGATTTGCTTAAAGGCACCCCGATTTATCTGTTAAAATGCAGACCAGATAAGGAAGCAGTGGAATTGGTATATAAAACTATATGGAGGAATAATATATGAAAATTAAAGATGGATTTATGCTGAGAGAAATTGTAGATACCTGGGTAGTAGTACCGCTAGGTGAAAGAGTTGTGGAATTCAATGGTTTAATGACTGTCAGCGAAACAGGAGCTTTGCTCTGGAAGGGTATTGAAGAAGGAAAGAATGTAGGTTCCCTTGTAGATTCAATAATTGCTGAATATGATATTGATAAAGAAACTGCATCAGCTGATACTTTAGAATTTATAGCTGCTATTGAAAAAAATGGATTATTAGAACAATAAAATTTATACATTAAATCATTAATATTCAAAATTATATGGAGTGATAAAGTTGTGCAAAAGCTTAAACGAGTAAAATCAGAAAACATTTTTCCTGTTATTAAGGAATTATTGGATAAAGATAAAAGTGTTAGAATTACTGTAACTGGGATGAGCATGCATCCTTTTTTGCGTGAGAATATAGATAGTGTGGAGCTTTTAAAAGCTAAACCTTCAGATATACGCAAAGGGGATATAGTAATGATACTGAGGGATTCTAATGTGTACGTTATGCACAGAGTAATTAAAATAGAAGAAAATTGGTTTTACATGGTGGGAGATGCTCAACAATCAATAGAGGGCCCGCTGAGATATGATCAAATTTTTGCTAAAGTAATTTCTGTGTGGAGAAAAGATAAAAAAATAGATTGTTCAAATTTATGGTGGAAATTTCTATCTAATTTATGGATGATTTTATTACCATTCAGAAGCTGTATTATTAAAAGTTTTGTGCAATTTAAGCATAGATATTTATTACATTAGTGATAGATATCTATGCTTACTTTTTTTAATAAACTTTAGAAAAATAGATTTTAATTTACTTCAAACCTTATTGTATTTATTACAAAATGCTTAGAGCAGATTCTTCAATAGAATTTTCATATACCTCTTGTATAGTGCCTTCTGATAGTTTTAGTATTCTATTACATATAGCCAAGGCAGTTGGTCTATGAGTAATGATGATACAAGTAGGGTGATAGTCAAGATTCTTAATAGATTTTAAAACTTTTACTTCAGTATCCATATCAAGAGCTGAGGTAGCTTCATCTAGAATTAGAATAGATTTTCTTCTAATCAAGGCTCTTGCTATAACTAATCTTTGGGCTTGACCTTCCGAAACACCAGTGCCGTGTTCACCGATTACTGTTTCAGTTTTATCAGGCAGGTCGTCTACAAAATCCCAGGCACAAGCTGCCTTTAAAGCTTTTTCAATATCTTTATCAGTAGCCTCTAAAAAACCATATCTAAGGTTATCTGCAATAGTTCCAGAAAATAAAGTATTACCCTGTGGAACGTAGGAGATATGATGACGGGTATCAGGAGATATAACTATATTTTCATTGTTATTTATTAGTTTTATTGCACCTGATTTAGGTTTGATCAAAGAAAGCAATAAACGAATTAAAGTGGTTTTACCTTCTCCGGAGGGTCCTACTAAAGCTGCAACCTCACCTGGATATAGGTTAAATGATATATCTTTTAATATAGGTAAAGAATTTTCATAACCAAAAGAAACATTTTTGTACTCAATTATAGGGGGCATAAATATTGATTGTCCATTTTTAATCTTTGAAGCTGTTTCTAAGGTTAAACCTTCTATGACCATCAGTCTTTCTGTAGATGCATAAGCAGTAATAAATTGAGATAAGGAGCTGGCGAGGTCAGATAATGGTGCTTGGACATTTATACTGAGTTGAATAAGTGCAGTGAGTGTACCAAAGGTTAAGGTACCATTTGATATTCTGAAGGAACCCAGGCAAAAGATTAAAAAATAAGTAACCCAGTAGCCAAAATTAATAGTTGAACTATATAGTGTACTTATGCTGCTCCTTGATAGTGATAGATTTATCCTTTTGTTTTGTATATTGCTAAAATTTTGTATATTGTGTGTTTCAAGACAAAAGGTTTTAACTATAAGTCTATTTTTAATGGATTCCTGCATGTATGATAAATACTCTGCTTCATTTTCTTGATTACTCAGGTGAATAGATTTTAACTTTTTTCCATAAATCTTGCTAAATATTAAAGCAATAGGAGCTATTGTAATAGTTAATAATGCAACTATAGGTTCGTAAGAAAGAAGTATTATAAAGGATGACACTACTGTGAATAAAAGGGATATGATGTTTGGTATGGTATTAACTATGAAATTAGTTATGGAAGAGGTATCACTGATTATCCTTGAAATTAAATCACCACTATGATATTTTGATCCTTCTGCCCATTCACAATAAGTTATATGAGTATAAAGTTTTTTCTGAATAGTATTAGTAAGTTTTGTTGAACAGTATGTTTTAATCATTGCAAATACATAATTAACAATAAGGTCACCAATAATTAATGAGCCAAGTATAATTAATGGAGTTAAAATGGCATAGATATTACCACTAGTAGAAGAATCAATTAAGTTTTTAGTAACTACAGCCTTGTAAACGCTGCTTGTAGATGTTAAAAGACCTAGAACTATTATTAAAATCAGGTAAGGGATTACCGATTTACACTGTCTCAGCAGCCACTTACTCTTAATCATTAAGCTTTTCATGAGAAAAAACCCCCTTATTGTAAAAATAATAACAAATATGGTAATAATTATAAAATACAAAAGTGGAAATGTAAACCAGATAAATGTAAAAAAATGTATTTACAAATGAACAAAATGTGTATAAAATTAAATTATGGTAAAAATTTACAACAATTAAGGATATTCTAGGAGTATATATTGAAACTGTTTTTCTTAAATATTTATGAATAAGAACACAATTTCACATTATTATGGGAGAAAATTACATAATTAAATTCAATTCCTGCATAAGGGAGTAGAATAAACTGATTTATAACATAATGAAAAGATTATATGGGGGGGAAGTAATAGTGTCAGCAATATTTGGAATTGTGAATCTAGATGGTAATATTATTATTGGTGATTTTGAGAAAAAAATGATAGAAGGTTTTAAAGCATATAAATTAGATTCAGTTAAATCCTTATATAGTAATAATATTTTCTTTGGCTGCGGAATTCAATATATTACTCCAGAATCTTTGAATGAAGTACTTCCATACTATGACAAGGAAGCAGGGTTAATAATTACTGCGGATGCCATAATAGACAACCGTGGTGAATTAATTGATTTGTTTAATATTAACAGCTGCAGTGGAGAAGTAATTACTGACAGTCAGTTAGTCCTCATGGCATATAAGAGATTCGGATATGAATGCCCTAAATATCTGGTTGGCGATTTTTCTTTTGTTATATGGGATGATAAAAAGAAGGAAGTATTTTGTGCAAGAGACCATGTTGGTTCAAGAACCTTCTATTATTATTTTAAAGGTGGCAATTTTATATTTTCTACTGTGGAAAAGCCTATCTATAATTCTTTAGAAAAAAAGCCTGAGTTAAATGAAAGGTGGATAACCGATTTTTTGGCTTTACCTTTGACACTTCATCAATGTGAGTGTAATGACACTATATATCAGGATATTTATCAATTAAGTCCAGCATGTACATTAGTTATAAATGAAAAAGGAAAAGTTGAAAATAAGTATTGGAATCCGCTAAAAGAAGTAAAACCGTTAAAATTAAAGACCGATGAGGAGTATGAAGAGAGTTTTAGAAAAGTTTTTTCTGAAGCAGTAAAATGCCGCTTACGAAGTACAGGCAATATAGGAATTATGCTCAGTGGAGGAATGGATTCCGGTTCTGTAGCTTGTTTAGCAGCTAAACAACTATCTGAAAAAAATGAAACCTTAAAAGCCTATAGCTCAATACCTATACCAGAATTTAAAAATACTCTTCCAAGAAGCAGAATTCCAGATGAAAGTGAATATATTGAATCAATTAAAAATTTATACGCTAATATAGACGTGAACTATTGCAGAAATGAAGGGAAAAATTCATTAACAGATATTAATCAGTTGATATACATTCTTGAACAGCCGCATAAAATCATAGAAAATTTATTTTGGTACGACAATATTATGGAAATAGCAGAAAAGCAGAAATGCAAAGTTATGTTGAGCGGGCAGTTTGGTAATTATACCATATCTTATGGTGACTTTTTGACACAGGAAGTTACTTTGTTCAGAAAAGGCAAACTGCTAAGAATGGTAAAAGAGATTAATGAGTTCAGCGGCATATATAAAATATCTAGGAGGAAAGCTGCAAAAATAGTTTTTAAGGCAATATCCCCGTATAGAATTAGGAAATTCATTAGTACAAAAATTATCAGGAATAACAATGAATTTAATACCAATCTTGCAGATAAGACTCTAGCAGATAAATGGAAGGTTAAAAATAGATTTGAAAAATATGGATATCATACAGAAGTAAATAAATATTATGATATAAATGAAACTAAAAAATTCATTGTTGATCCTGTTGTATTATGTCAGCTATCATCAGTAGAAACTAAGTTTTCACTAGCTCATGGGATGATTGAAAGAGATCCTACAAGAGACAAACGGGTTATAGAATTTTGTATAAGCCTTCCCAGTGAGCAGTTTGTAAGAGATGGTAATGACAGATATCTTATCCGTAGAGCAATGAAAGGCATACTGCCGGATAAAATAAGACTTAATATATTTACCCGTGGTCTCCAGAGTGCAGACTGGATTCAGAGATTGGAACCAGTGTGGAAAGAAAAATATATGGAATTACAGCCCTTTATAGATGATAAAAATGTTATTAAATACATAGATAAGGATAAGATAAAAAATGATTTAATAGCATTAGGTAATACCTTAGAGGAAAATAAGGTGTCTGAAATAAGAGAACTTATAGTTTTTCTGATTTTTTCTAAATTCATTAAGATGTATCATCAATAGACTAAGGTAGCACTATGAAAGGAGGTGAGTAAAATGATTAAGAAGCAATGGGACAAGCCAGAACTTTTCAATATAGGCGTTGAGGCAACTGAAGCAGGTGGTAAAGAAATTACAACACATGACGGTAAAACATACATGGTGAATAATGTAATGGTTGAAGAGTACAGGTCTTAATTTAATTTTGCATAGCAAAATTAAGAAAATGTGAAATTGTGGATAGCTTTAATTTTATATGGCTATCCATAATTCATATTACAATAATAGATTTCTGTTAAGAAATTTTTAAATAGATTCGATTTCTAAACTTTGATAATTTAAAATTTATAAATCTAATAGATGAATTGGGGATTGAAAATGTTTATTTATAAGGTATATGGGCTAATAATACAGTCAGATATTTTTATGAAAGAACTTACTTTATTTAATGGTACTGATAAAGCGGATGTGGTTATATCATATGGAAATGCATCAAAAAAAATAGATAATCAGGAGGTCAATGAAGATTACATTAAATTCTCGAAAAATGAATTCTATATGCATATCAAAGGAACATCTCATTATTATGTGGCTTATGGAAATAAAATTATAGTAGAGCTGGAGGAAAACTGCAATATAGAAGATGTAAAAATATTTCTGCTTGGCACGTGCCTAGGTATTTTGTTAGCTCAGCGGGATATTGTTGCAATACATGGAGGGGCTGTGATAATCAACGGTAAAGGTATTATTGTTACAGGACATTCAGGTGCAGGAAAATCTACATTGACTACTGCTCTTAGAATGGAAGGATATGAATTTTTATCAGACGATGTGTCAGCATTGAAAAACCATATTAATGGACATGTATTAATATATCCTACTTATGCACAACAAAAACTATGTAAGGATGCTATAGAGAAACTGGGATACAATTATAAAAATTTTATTTTAATAGATAAAAGCAGAGATAAATATGCAATACCTTTACAAGAAAGTTTTTCAAAATATCCAGTTCCTCTAAAGGCTATTTATGAGATTAATATAGGAGAAGATGAAAATGTCAGCATAGAAAAATTATCGGGAATGAATAAGATAAACACAATTTTAAAAAATATTTACAGAGTTGAAATAATAAGTTGTCCTAATTTCCAGCCTAAATATTTTAAAGAGTGCATTGAAATTGGGAAAAATATAGAAGTTTACAAACTAAACAGGCCTAAGGGGAAATTTTCCGTTGACAGGCAGGTTAAGTTAATTAAGAGTTCATTAGGTATATAGTTAATTTGGGAAAGGGGTTTGGATGATGATAGATAAGAATACTATAGTATCAATATTAGAAGATATTGATGTAACAAATTTAAATGGCGAAAAGGTAATGATAAACCTAGAAACAGGTCAATATTTTGCATTAAATGAAGTAGGAAGCAGAATTTGGGAGCTTATTGAAAGTCCAATTATAGTTAATGAGGTTATAAACAGTATATTGAAAGAATATGATATTGATAACAAAAGTTGTGAAACTGCAGTCATAAATTTTTTATCAAGGTTAGATTATGCAAAACTTATATGTGTTAGTTAGGAAGATAAAAGGCTTCATAAGAATGAATTGGCGAGACAAGCTGTTGTTCTTTGAAGCCTTTATATTAACAGGAATTGCAAGAGGATCAAT
>JBEHWK010000015.1:0-35644 GCA_040217795.1 Clostridiaceae bacterium | reverse complement strand
ACCTGCTATAGTTGGTAACTTCTCTTTTATATCCGACAAATTGGAGGGTATGACATCATGTTGAAGGTGCCGGGAATATTCCTTTAACCTGATTTCTTAGTGTCCAAAATATTTTGGCGGAGAACTTTTTCGCTGCCAACTACAAACAGTTGTCCGGAACGGACAATATTTTGAAAAAGGGATTTTTTCTTTCTTCAACTTACTTATTTTTGAGAAGGTTGGTTGATTTCCCCACATCTGGGGAATAGATCATCGAGTAAAAGCTCGAACATAGCTCTTAGAGTAAAATTTCGGAGAGCTCAATTTTCAGATTTCAGGATCATTAATCATATTGGTGTGAGTAAAAATTCACAACAATAATTTAACCTTCTACCAAATAGTGGTTAGTGCATTGTTTAGTATAAATACTCCAATCAATATTGGTGCGATTAAAAACTCGAAGTAATGGACCATAAAAAGCTATGTGTACAAAATTCCACACAGCTCAATAAGCTCTTAGTGTAAAATTACTAGCAGCCAATAGGAATCTGTGGTCGTAATTCACGACGGCAGCCAATTAATAACTACACCCATTCGTCATGAATGAAGAATGAATTTGAAAGGAGGTAATCTCATGGCAAGTTATACTCAATTAAGCAAATATAACTGGAAAGTTGTTGTACCTTTAGGATATGAGGATGGAAAAAGGAAGAGAGTTATAAAGCAGGGATTTAAGACAAAAAAGGAAGCTGAAAAGTTTGCTGTTGAAGTCCTGGCTAAAAAAAACAGGGGATATATTGCTCCAACTGAAAGCAATGTAATTTTTAAAGACTTCATAAACAAATGGTTTGAGGAACATAAAACAAATACCCTCGGCATTAATACCAGGGCAAATTATAAGTCCAGGATAGAAACACATATAATCCCTAAATTAGGCTCTTACAAGCTATCTAAAATAACCAATATAATGATTCAAGATTTCTACAATGGTCTTATAAACGAGGGTTTGAAGCCTTCCAGTGTTAAAAAAATAATGGAAACCCTCAATAATTGTTTTAAATACGCTAAAAAGAATAAATTAATATACGTGATTCCGACAGATATTGAGAAAATTAAAGCTGAAAAACCAAAAATTGAGTTCTGGACAAAAGAAGAGATAGATTACTTCCTGGATGAAATAAAGGGCACCTATTTATATGATCCAATATTTATTGAAGTGATTACCGGGTTAAGGATTGGAGAGTTGTGCGGCTTAAAATGGAAAGATATTAATTTTGAAGATGGATACTTAACTGTAAATAGCCAGGTAATCATAGATAAGATAGAAAAGAAATTAGTGATTTCAGATATTTTAAAAACTGACAGAAGCTTCAGGCGTATAAGCTTACCAACTATATTACTGGACCACTTACAAGCTATCAAAGGAAAGAAAAATGATAATGACTTTGTGATTCCAAACAGAGAAGGATCCATGTGTAACCCTCGTAACTTATCCATGGAATTTACTAAAAAGATTCAAAAATATAAGGATTCCATTGAAGATAAAAAAGCTGCAAAACCTGATAAAGATTGGTCTAATTATATGCAGCTGAAACAGATAACTTTCCATGCCCTAAGACACACACACGCCACATTATTAATATATAATGGTGAAAATATTAAAGTTGTGTCTGAAAGGTTGGGCCATAAAGATATAAATACAACCCTGGATACTTACGCTCATGTAATGTCAGAAATGAGAGATAATACTGCTGCACTGCTTGATAATATATTTAAAAAATAGTGACCATATAGTCACCTTAAAACCTCTTTAGGAATTTCGGTCACCTTTTGGTCACTTTTTTGATAAATAAAAACGGCCTAACCCTAGTGGTTAAGCCATTCCACCATTATATATGGTACCCTCGGCGGGAATCGAACCCACAACTGTCCCTTAGGAGGGGACTGTTATATCCATTTAACTACGAAGGCATGTATAAATTAATAGTTGAACTTATACTTTATACTGTATAAAATTCACTATTAAATTTTAATACATTATATGGTTCCTGTCAACTTACATATTATATTTCTTTTACATCCAACAGTTTATTATGAACCTGAAGCTCCGGAAGAAGCCGCTGCTGCTGAGGCAGCTGCTATCATTGCCTGCTGTTGGGCCACAGCAATTAATTGCATTGATAAACCAGTTGAAATACTAACCAATTTATTATCTTCAGGGATATATAAACTTGCAGCCAATGCACAGCTTATTATTGTCCTTATATAGCCCTGCATCATAAAACTTCCATATCCACTTGTATTTTTAAGTATAAAGTATACTTCTGCCGCCTGACTGCATATTTCTGAGGCTTCATCCGAAACCAGGGCCATAACAGCCATGAAAGGCCAGCTGTAACTCCTTATATTAATATTATGCTTTTTCAATTCACCTGCAATCTGGTCAAAAAGCTTTATCCTGAAGTCAAAGTCATCACTTAAGGCTAAAACATGTGAAACAGTTTGTAGCCCGTTGCCTATGCTATATCCCATGCTGTTTAATTTCTCATATATATATTCTATTCTTCTGCATGTTTCTTCCACATCCAAATCAGTGCAGCCCAATAAAGCTGCATATACATAATCATCCTTGGATGTCAGGAACATATGTCTTTGCTTCATGTTTTTATAAAACAATTTTGCTCTGGCTATTTTTTCTTCCCTGTTATCATAACTTGAGTTTTTTACAAAAGTATATGCTATCATAGGACTGAATTGATAGGAGGATATTTTTTCATATTTAAGCTTTTCCACCAGTTCCTGAATTTCAGTAAAAAATATTTTATAATCATCCTCAAAAGAAAGAAAAAGTGACATAATTGATAGGTTATTTCCTCTGAATACGGAAAAGGGTCCTGTCTTATCCTTTATATAGCTTTTTATTTCCCTTATTTTTTCTGCATCTATTCTCTTTCCTTTAGCAGCATAGCTTAATGCCAGAAAATGATTAAGTATTGACATGTCCCATCTGAATTCCTTCTTCACTTCATGGTAATTATCAGTCAAGAGCTGTATTTTCTTACTTAATCCTTCCATCATAAAAAACACCTCAAATTAATTCCAAAATTAATACTCTATATAAATTCATAGTACTTCTTCGATTTGTAATTGTCAATATTTACATGCTTAACCAAATAGTATATACTGAAAATCTTATATTTTGAGTTGCAAAAATTGCATTTCGAAGCTGGTATTTCAAAATAATATTAACCTGATTATTAATATTTAACCTTTATTATGCTAAAATTAAATTCAGTAATTATTTTTTAAGCGAGGGTGCACTTAATGATTAAAATTTACAATAGAAAAACTAAAGAATATGAAGAAGAAAATGTTGCAGGTAAAAAGTATATAGAGTGGTCTTACAGCTCTCCTGCAGGAAAAAGCATTACTGAACTACTGATTAAGAAAAAGCTTTTTTCAAAGCTGTATGGGGCACATTGTGACCGCAGAGGAAGCATTAAAAAGATTCCTGATTTTATTAAAGACTTCAAAATAGATATGTCTATATGCAAGAAAAAACCTGAAGAGTTTACATGTTTCAATGACTTTTTCATAAGGGAACTAAATGAAACAGCAAGACCTGTAGATAAAAATCCATATATGCTTGTATCACCTGGCGATGGGAGATTAAGCGCTTTTGAAAACATAAATATGGACAATCTTGTTCAAGTTAAAGGTCTTACCTATTCTCTTAAGGAACTGATTCTAAATGAAAAGGTTGCTGAAGAATATGACGGCGGCACCTGTTTAATATTGAGATTATGCCCTACTGATTACCACAGGTTTCACTTTACAGATAACGGAATATGTTCAGAAACAACAAAAATTAATGGAAGTTATTATTCCGTAAATCCCATAGCTTTAAAGAACATTCCAAAGTTGTTCTGTCAGAACAAACGGGAATGGAGTATTTTTAAGTCAGAAAACTTTGGAGAAATAATTCATGTTGAAGTAGGTGCAACATGTGTAGGCACTATAATTCAGACTTACACACCGGGAAAAGCTGTAAAGAAGGGTGATGAAAAAGGATACTTCAAATTTGGCGGATCCACCACAATACTATTTTTTAAGAAAGATACTGTTAAAATAGATACAGATATAACAGAACAGACATCCCTTGGACATGAAACAAAGGTTTTAATGGGAGAAACCATCGGGAAAAAACTTTAACCTAAATAAAAAAACAGAGGTGTTCCTCTGTTTTTTATTAACATTATTTTTCAAAGCTTTGGATATACTTCTCAATTTCTGCTATGTCTGCCATTGACCCTATGGCTCCCTTTTTAGTTGTGGTATTTCCTGCATAATAATTTGAGAACGAAAGATATTTTTCCAGCTTTTCACCTGAAATGGTACCTAATTCCTCAAGATCAACTTTATCATTCAGAAGGCTGAATAAAAATGATCCTATGAATGAGTCTCCTGCTCCAGTTGTATCAACAACATTTGTTTTTAAGCCTTTTACTGATACCATTGAATCTTTTGTATATATTTCAGCACCTTCGCCACCTTTAGTGTATATGAGTACCTTGCAGTTCCCTTTGAATATTACCTCTTTTGCCTTTTCTATATCAGAGTATCCTGTAATAAAGTCCAATTCCTCATCTGATATTTTTATTACATGTGCATATGGCAAAAATTCTAAAATAGTATTTCTGCAGTCTTCAGGATTCTTCCATAAAGGAAGTCTTACGTTCGGATCAAAACTTACTATGGATCCCTTTTTCAAAGCTGTTTCTATGGCTTTCTTATGAGCATATTTCATTGGACATTCTATCAGGTCTACTGAACAAAAATGTAATGTATGACAATTATCAAACCATTCTTCCTGTACCTCAGAGTCACTTAAAGTCATATCTGCACTTGGATTTCTGTAAAAAGAGAAATCCCTGTTTCCATCTTCTTTTAATGATACAAAAGCTAATGCAGTGTTTACTTCACTTGTTCTTGAAATCTTTGATGTATCCACACCTGCATCTTTTAATACTTCTACTATGTGGTCTCCAAAAGCATCTTCTCCAAGTTTAGTTATTAACGCTGACTTTCCTCCTAATCTAGCAACAGCTGCTGCTACATTTGCAGGAGCTCCTCCAGCTACCCTTTCAAAAGAAATTACATCTTTTAAAGGAACCCCTTTTCTATCAGGTATAAAATCAATAAGTGCTTCTCCGATCGCGTAAACAGTATCTTTCATTATTTTACTTGCCCCCTTGTTTAAGTTAATTATTCTGTTTTTTGAATTACCCTGCATTGGATAAATTCGCTATTGATTGTTCTCCTGCCAGTTCATCATAGTACTCTATAGTCGTAAGCTTAGTATTTATATGTTTTCAAAAATTGCTTTTATCTATTCCTGCCTGTATAGGATTAACAATACTATTATACATTATTTAACAACCATTCTTCCAGTTAAATGTTAAGCATCACCAAAAAAAATTCATAAATATAGATTAAATTCTACATTTATGATAAAACACTTAATCAACAAACAATATATTACCATTTTTTGATACCATCTTCAAATTCTTTTCCATTAGAAAGTTATTTAAATCTCTATTTTTAAGCAGGATTTGCTCTTCTTTAAATTAGTTGTGTTATTAATAAAAAAAGCTTGTTTACCACAAAATAAAAAAGTGGATAAACAAGCGTTTTTGCAAGCCTAACCACCTTTGGTTTGGTGCGGCGAAGAAGATTCGAACTCCCGACCCTTTGATCCGTAGTCAAATGCTCTATCCAGCTGAGCTATCGCCGCAAGTATTCAATTAACAAGTCTAATATTACCATACATAATTTTATAAAGTCAATACATCAGTTAGTAAATATCCGAAAATTCTATTTCCAGCACCTCAACTTTTGTATTTGACTTTACTTTCCTGTTAATCTTTCCTTCTTTGCAAATACTTCTTGGCAGCTTAACAACAAAACTGCACCCTTTGTCCTCGTTATTATATACAGATATACTTCCCTGATGAGTTTTTACCAAATTATATACTAAATTCAGCCCTATACCGTTTCCCTCATACTCTGAAGTAACATTTTTAACTACCTTATGAAATCTGTTAAATATTAATCTCATTTCATTGTCAGGAATCCCTGGCCCCTGATCTTTAAACTCTATTGAAACATCATTTTCATTAACGGTCATAGTTACCAATATCTCTGAATTGTTAGGTGAAAATTTTATAGCATTTGAAAGCAGGTTCATTACAATTCTGTCTATAACCTCCGGATCTGCAGCCATGTAGCATTCTTCCTTATCAGTGTCAAAAATCAGGGATATATTTTTTTCACTTGCATATTTATTTACTGAAGTTACTATATTTTCTACAAGACTTACGATATCTAAATTTTCTTTATTACAAACAAAGTAATTATTCTCCAATTTAGTTACATCAATTAAATTGTTTATGAGCTTCAACATCTTATAGCAGCTCTTTTTTATAGTCTTAGAGTATTCCTTCCAATTCTCATCATTTATATTTAATACTTCTTTCTTTATATTAAGAAGTTGCAGAATACTTAAAATTACGTTTAAATGGGTTCTTAAGTCATGTGCGATATTTAAAATAAAATCCTCCCTTATCCCATTAAGGTCTTTGCATAAGTTTACCTCTTTTTCATAATCAGCCAACGTATCTCCAAGCATCTCATGTAAGTTTGAATCATCATTTAATTCAATCATGGCACAATACTCTCCCTTATTAATTGCTGTGACTATTATTAGTCTAACACTTACATATAATATTACAATAATTTGTAAATTTTGTCTATATATTTCTATTGCTTTCTTTAAACTCCGCAGTTCTTATGAATTCCTTATCTGATCATTCTTAATCCATGGTTCCAAAATCTACTTCGATTGCTGCATTTTACCATCGAAACTCTACCCAATAACCAGACTACAAACCTGCCTTATTTACAAATGGTTTTCATTAATGTATAATTAAACCAAGTTCAATGGAAAAGGAGTGAGTCATATGTCACCAAGAAAAAAAGTTGTTGATGAAGCAATTGATGAAGTAAAGAGCGCAGCTAAGAAAACATCAAGAAAAGTATCAAAAGCTGTTGATGGCGTAAAAGATACAGTTGATGCATTAGCTGAAGAAGGGGAAAAAGTTGTTAAGAAAACTGCCAGAAGAGCAAAAAAAGCAACTTTAAAACCAGAATTATTTATTCAATTTAATGGAAAACAGATATCTCAAGAAGACTTGACTGCTAAGGTTTACTCAAAACTTGAAGGAAATGTTGATTTGCTGAAAGTAAAAAACTTGGAAATGTATTACAATATTGATGAGAATAAGGTGTATGCTGTTATTAATGGAACAGATACAGTGGTTGTTGATATTGATTAATTTCAAAATCAAAGTAATAAAAAAAGAGGTCTTAATCACGATACCTCTTTTTTTTATTGCTTTAAATACTAATTATCAGCATAAATTTTAATTATGTTTAAAATAACTTCTACAGATTTCTCCATAGATTCTACAGGAATATATTCATATTTTCCATGGAAGTTTTCTCCACCCGTAAATATGTTAGGTGCAGGGATTCCCATAAAGGAAAGCCTTGCTCCATCTGTTCCTCCTCTTATAGGTCTTATGTCAGGAGTTACACCAGCCATTTCCATAGCCATTTTTGCATTATCCACTATAAACATTACAGGCTCAATCTTCTCCTTCATATTTCTATAACTTTCAGTTATTTCAACCTTAACTGAATCCGGGCCATATTTTTCATTTATCTCCTTAGCCTTTTCTTCCATAAGATTAATTCTATTTTTATATCCATCCAAAGAAAAATCTCTTAATATATAGCTAAGAACTGTTTCTTCCACATTACCCTTTACATCTGTCAGATGAAAAAAACCCTGGTACCCCGTAGTTTTTTCCGGCACCTGCTCTTCAGGCAGAAGCTGATCATACTCCATTGCAATCTTCATTGAGTTTATCATCTTTTTATATGCATATCCCGGATGAACATTTCTTCCTTTTACTGTGACCTTTGCACTTGCAGCGTTAAAATTCTCATACTCCAGTTCTCCTAATGATCCACCGTCTACAGTATAAGCATATCTGGCTCCAAACTTTTGTATATTGAAGAACTTAGTTCCTTCTCCTATCTCTTCATCCGGAGTGAAAGCAATCCTTACTTCTCCATGTTTCATTTCAGGATGCTCCTGAAGATATTCCAAAGCTGTCATTATTTCTGAAATTCCTGCCTTGTCATCTGCTCCTAAAAGTGTAGTTCCATCTGTTGTTATAAGAGTTTTACCATTATATATTTCCAACTCAGGAAATTCTTTTAGAGAAAGTATTATATTTTTCTCTGAGTTCAGCAATATGTCTCCCCCCTGATAGTCAATTACTTGTGGATTTACATTTTCTCCAGTCATATCAGGAGATGTGTCCATGTGTGAAATAAATCCTATAACCGGAACATCTTTATGAAGATTGGAAGGAAGAGTCCCATATACATACCCATGTTCACACATATGGACATTTATAAGGCCTAAATCTGAAAGCTCCTGCTGTAAAACCCTTGCTAAGTTTAATTCTCCGGCAAAACTTGGGGTAGTCCCTGAACTTTCATCTGCAGTGGTATTTATTTTAACATATTTTAAAAATCTACCTTGTACTTTTTTCATTTACTTTCTCCCATTCAAACATATTTTCTTAAATTATCCGATGATAAAAAGCTCTTCCTCTGATACTTCGGTATTAATAAGTTTAATTGCTTTTTGTACATATGTTAAAGCTATGACAAAGTATATAATATCAAAAAATGGCACTGATACCTTGAGTAAGAATAAAACCATATCCATAATTATAGGCAAGGTTAAAGCATACAGAGAAATTCTATATAACCCTTTAAACCTGATCTTCGATTTTAACCAGTAGGCAGAAGCAAGGCCTGTAACTGCTAAAATTACTGCCAATAGTAAATTCCCTATAAATCCTTGTAAAACTATAATTGTAATTAATGCTGCACTTACTATATTTGTTGAAGATAATAAACTGATTGCCATATCAGCATCTATATTGAAGTTGAAATCCGAAAATTTTTCTACTGTCTGTTTTCCATTGTTGTTTATTATCATCATGTCTCTGAATATAAGCGTTGATGTCAGGTAATTCTCCAAATTCAATTGAGCCAGTTTTTTTTGGTCATATTGACTGTAATCATAACTTGTATCTATAAATAATAAGGTGTTTCCATCTTCCTTTAATATAGCTTTATCACCAATTGTCATCTTTCCATTCTGAAGTTTAAAATTACTTTTATTCTGTTCAATATATGTCCTTGCATTATTAAAATAAGTTTTAACTTCACCAGCTGCACCATATCCTTTAATTCCGCCAAAAACTATACTCAATAATAAAATATATAGTATCCCATTTGCGGTTTTTTCTCTTAAAAATACTAAATAACTTTTTATATCAATTATGCTGTATATAAACTTATTGAATATATTTAATTGCTTCATTTGAAATAATCCCCCTTAATTTTCCATGTAACTCTTATTATACAATATTTACACTTAAATAAACATATCATTCTATATTTTCAGTTATTTTGTTTAATCCCTTTATAATTGCAATTATTACATATACTGCACCTAAAAATATAAACACATAATACCTGAAGCTTATAGATAATTCACTTCCCTTCAAAATTGCCCCTAATACAATTGATGATGTCAGGGAGTAGATTGATATCTTATATATAGTTTTATAAGTTAATGGACATTGTATCATACAGTTGAACATAATTCCTGCTAATGATACTGTTAATGCTAAAAACAGATTGAGGATTATATTTAATGCAGGTGCTAAGAATATTATTAGAAATGCTGCATTTTTCAGCATAGGGATGCTTTCCTGAGTCTTCTTCTTATCTAAATACATATCATCCAATAGTTCAAATGAAGCCTTATCAATTTTACCACCATCCTTTTTGTAATATACCTCCTTTCTTAATATTAATATACATTCCCTGTAATTATTCATAACTGATACTGAAGTTTTACCTGAAGTATCTATTATTATCGGGGGCTTATTTTCTTTGGTAATTATTATAGGTTCCTCTTCCTTGACGTCCAATACCCCATTATGAAGAACAAATTCAGGAAAATCATTGTTTATTTCACTTTCAACCAGCGTCATGAATTTGTAGTAATCAAATGCCGGTCTTATGTAACTTATTATACCTGTAACTAAAGTCAGTAAAATAAGGTATCCAACAGCTTTGGATAACTTTTCTCTTATTAAAATATAATATTTTCCTGGATTAAAAGCACATATATACACCTTTTTTAAAACATTCACTCCCTAACCTCCAAACATATTAAATTTAGTTTTTTATTATTTTATCCAGTCCAGAAATTTATAATGTTATTTTTGTTTAAATTCTATATTTTTTGTCAATAATTATTATAAATTTTAGTTTTTTGAGGTTTTGAATATGAATAAATTTTTTTCTTTTGGATTAAACATAAAAAAATGCAAAGTTTTTATTGCCCTTTATGTATTAATTTTAACCATTTGTACAGCTTTAGTTGTTTTATCAGTAAAAAACTATAATGATTTAGTCAGTGATTTTAACATCAGATTCAATAATGGTGACTATGCTTCAGCCAATAACCTTGCTGTTTCTGGTGAAAAATACAATCCCATGAAAGCCTTAATGTTCAGCAAAGACTTAAAAAATTACCTTGGGGATTTCTTTAACAATACTGTTTCATCATATAAAAATGGAAGCATTTCAGAAAATGAGACCCTGTATTTATTGTCCCAGGTAAATCAATATGGTTATTTTTTAAGTGAGATAGAAGATTTTAAGGCTACTTTACCCTCAATTAAGGAATCTATTAATAATTATCATTCAGGCTTAGATGAATTCAACAATTCGAATTTCATTAATGCATTAGAAAGTTTTTCAAAAATATCAGAATTTGACTCAAACTATAAATCTTCTTTGAATTACCAAAAGGAGTCGTTAAACAAACTTAAAGCTGCCACCTTAGACAAGGCTGAAAGTTTAGCATCTGAAAAATATTACACAGATGCAATTAACCTTATAAAATCAACTCTGGATAAATATTTTAAGGATGATAAAGACATCTCTGAACGTATTTCATCCTATGAAAATCAAAGAGCTGATTATCTGGCAAATGTCAACAATAACGATGATTCAAAGGCAGCCTCTGCACTTCCTTCAATTTCATCAATAACCCTGAGTAATATTAATTCTTTTAACCTGACCAGTTCTAATGATTACTTGATATATGTCAATATTTCAAAACAAAAAACATATGTTTTTAAAGGTAAAAAGAATAATTGGAACATATTAAAAACATTTTCCTGTTCCACAGGAAAAGAGGAAAATGACACCCCCACCGGAAAGTTTCAGGTGGAATCCAAGGGTGAATGGTTTTATTCTGAAAAATATAAACAGGGAGCAAAGTACTGGATTCAATTTAAAGGAAATTACCTTTTCCATTCAGTGCCCTTTGAAGTTGACAAGACAACAGTAATAGACCCATCATTGGGATCTCCGTTATCTCATGGTTGTGTCCGTCTTTCATTGGATGATTCAAAGTGGCTGTACGACACAGTAACTAAAGGAACTTCCATTATAATTAATTAGGTACTTCACTGAAGCTGCTTATTACATCTTTAAAGGCAGTTTTTTTTATAGTAGAATAAGCTTATAAGATTCTAGGAGGTTATTCTATGGTTATTTCTTATCCTGAAGAGGTCAAATATATAATAAACACCTTGAAAAAACATGGTTTTGAGGGATTTTTAGTTGGGGGCTCAGTACGTGATTCTTTGTTGTCCATAGAACCAAAAGATTTTGATATAACCACTAATGCACTTCCTGAGGACGTAATTCAAATCTTTCATAAAACTATTCCTACAGGTATTAAACACGGAACAGTGACGGTAATAGAGAACTCTATCCCCTTTGAAATTACAACCTACCGGGTTGATGGAGAATATAAAGATAACAGAAGACCTCACAAAATCAAATTTGTATCTACTTTAAAAGAAGATCTTGCAAGAAGGGATTTTACCATTAATGCTTTTGCATATAATGAAAAGTATGGGCTTGTTGACTTTTTTAATGGCAAGAAGGACTTGGATTTAAAACTTATTCATACAGTAGGTGACCCTGATAAGAGATTTCAGGAAGATGCCCTGAGAATGCTGAGGGCAATAAGATTTTCCTGCCAACTAGGGTTTGATATAGAAAAAAATACTTTTTCTGCAATCAAACGTAATTGTCCGCTGATTTTAAATATCAGTTCTGAGCGTATCAGAGACGAGATTACTAAAATCATCACTTCCCCCAGTCCATCCCGAGGTATAAGGCTGTTAAACTCTTCAGGAATACTGAAGCTTGTTTTAAGCGATTTACACGCACTGATAGGATTTGATGAAAGAGTATCTTATCACAAGAAGGACTTGTTTGAACATACACTGTCAGTAATGGAAAAGGTTCCAAACAGCATTCACTTAAGGTTGGCTTCATTGCTTCATGATATTGGGAAACCTGGTTGTTTTGCTTTAGGCAGCGATGGTTATGGGCATTTTTATAATCATGAAAACCTTAGTTCTGAAATATCCAAGAAAATATTAAAAAAACTTCGTTTTGATAATAATACAATAGATAAAGTTTCAATTTTAATTAAGGAGCATATGAACATCTTAATTAATCCAACTGACTTATCTATAAAAAAACTTATAAATAGAGTTGGCAAGGATTTAATTTTCGATTTGTACGAACTACAGAGTGCAGATATTTTTTCTTCAACAGTTTCCAATGAATTCTTGGAATACCTGAATTACACAGAAAACAGAACCAGGGAGATATTAGATTCAAATGTACCATTAAGTATCAAGGATTTAAAAATAAATGGAAAAATACTCATGGAAGCCTTAGGTCTTAACCCAGGAAAAAAACTTGGCATTATATTGGATTACTTAATGGCCAGGGTTCTTGATGATCCTCTGCTGAATAATGAGAAAACCTTGGTAATGCTCGGAAAAGAATACTACGAAAATTCCATTCAAAATTAAAGTACGTAAGCATAAATCAAAAACTTATGCTTACGTACTTTTTATATTATCTTAATTTCCTTATTTACGCTGAATAAATAAAGATATCTTTCCTTTACCTTTTTTCCAGTCATTCTTTCCAATGCCACGCTGTAATAACTCAATTGAATTCTGTATCTTTCAACAATTTCACTTAATGAATTTTCTTCTGCATAATCTGTCTTATAATCCAACAGAACAATACCATCTTCTTCTTCAAAATAAGCATCGATTACCCCCTGAAGCCTTAAAGTCTCATCCTTGTATTTTTCAGGAAGATCCCTGTCAAACTCTAAGGCGCTTATTTCTGTATAGAATGGTAGTTCCCTTCTTACTTCCCTTCCTTCTTTTAAAGCCTGTGACATTCTTTTTCCTAATGTGCTGTTCAGGAAATTTCTTATCTTCTTAATATTTATTACTTCAGCTTCATCTCTTCTAAGCAGCTCCTTTGATACAAGTTCTTCCACCTTAGCTTTCAGTTCATTATATGAATTTCCTGCTGATAAATCAATTTTCTGCATAAAAAAGTGAATTACAGTTCCTCTTTCAGCAGGTGATAATCCTCTTTCCTTTTGAAGGAACTTAGGCTTTACTTCCAATTCTTCCTTATATAAATTATGTGTAACTTCATTGCTATCCTTGTAAGCCCTTTTCTTTAATTCTGATACTGACACATTTGAGGGAAAGAACGATGATTCTTTAAACTTATACTTAAATCCTAACCTTCTCTCTACTTCCTTATCAGTTGAATCTGAGTCATTATTAATAAACAACTGTTTTTCTTCAATGGTGTCTTCATCAGGCACAGCTTCATTTTCCGAGAAATCAGACCTTTTCCAAAGCTTGATATCCCATCGTGAATCATCATCAATTATTCCTTCTGTCTGATATTCTGAACCCCTCAGTACTGCGCCGTCTCTGTGCCTGCAGATGGCTGTTGCTATCCAATCGAGAAAACTTCTCATTTTTATTAGTTCATATGGAGGTATTCCTCCTTCTGAAATTGATGCTGAGGAACTCCACTTTTCAATATTCCTATGAAAGTTATTAACGGATCCTGTTATAATGAGTTTTTCCTTAGCTCTTGTGAGACCTACATAAAGAATTCTCATTTCCTCAGATAGTGTTTCCAAAAGTATTTTTTTCTTAATTGCATTTTTAGCTATAGAAGGATACGTTATCCTCTGCTCGGGATTGATAAACTGTGGTCCCAATCCTAACTCATCGTGAAACATTACATCTTTGTTTAAATCCATAAGATTGAATCTCTTTCCGCATCCGCTTATAAATACAACAGGAAACTCAAGTCCTTTACTTTTATGAATACTCATTATTCTTACTACATCTTCGTTTTCACCAAGAATTTTAGCACTTCCCATATCTCCTGAAGACTTTTTCAACTTGTGTATAAAATTAATGAAATTAAACAAGCCCTTGAAACTGGTTGATTCAAACTGTCTTGCCCTCTGAAATAAAATTTTCAGGTTAGCTTGCCTTTGTACCCCATTTACCATTCCTCCTGCAAATCCATAATATGACGTGTCCATGTATAGATACCATATAAACTCGTCTATAGGAGTATACATGACTTTTTTTCTCCACTTATCTAAACTTTCAATAAATGAGATACACTTTTCCTTAAATTCTCCTGATACCTTTTTTTTATCCTGCGCTATTTCTTCAATTACCTCGTAAAAATACTTATCTTCCCCTAGAATTCTTAAATCCCCTAGTTCCTCTGCTGTAAATGAAAAAATAGGACTTTTTAAAGCTGCCAATAATGGGACATCCTGCAGAGGGTTATCTATAATTTGTAATAATGATAATATAGTTCGTATTTCTATAGTCTCGAAATAACCTGTTCCTGCATCAGAATACACTGGTATTCCCAATGCTCCTAACTCTGCTGAAAAAACTTCAGCCCAGCTTTTAGTAGCCCTCAGAAGAATCACTATATCCTTATATCTTACTTTTCTATACTTTCCAGTTGATTTATCTATAACCATATATGTTTTATCAACTTTAGCACTCATAAGTTCTTTAATTCTTTTACCAACAATTCTTGCCTCTAATTGGACTCCTGTGAGATCCTCTTCTTCAACTTCAATATCATGATTTTCTTCTTCCGAATCCCCGTTGCCTTCATCTGCGCTTTTATCTGCAATATGAAGTTCTATATTCCCTGCAAAATCAATATCATATTGATCTGGCTGTGCATAACATGCCCCTAAGTTTAAAGCCTCATCATCAGTATACTCCAATTCTCCTAAAGCTTCTGACATAATCTCTTTAAATATGAAGTTTGCTCCATTAATTACCGATTCTCTGCTTCTGAAGTTTTTATAAAGCATGATCTTTTTGTTCTTAGAGCCACATTCAGTTCCGTAAGTATTATACTTATTTAAGAATAGTTCAGGTTTTGCCTGCCTGAACCTGTAAATACTCTGCTTAACATCACCTACCATAAACACATTCGGATTATCTGTTTCTTTCCTTGATACCAGGGAAATTATAGTTTCCTGAACATTATTGGAATCCTGGTACTCATCGACCAATACCTCTGTAAATTTCTCTCTGAAACCTAAAGCCACAGATGATGGTCTTGATATATTTTGTTCATCTGTAAGTATCTTTAAACAAAGGTGTTCTAAATCATTAAAGTCTAAAACTCCCCTTTCTCTTTTTTTCGCTTCATAAGCAACTTTAAAATTTATGACCAGTCTGCTTAATGCCTTCATCAGAGGATAGGTTTCTTTCAAGTCCTTAAGTATATCCTCAGGTGGTGAATTAAATATTTCCTGGGAAATACCCACTATTGATTTTTTAGACTTATCTCTTATTCTCTTTATTTTGTCCTGAACCTTAGGATCCTCTACATTTTTGGACAACACCCTCTTAAGTTTAGAAAATTCTATATTGTTTACTGCTGTGAAAATTTCAGACAAGCTTGATTGTTTCAACTTGTCTATTAGATCACTTATAATAACAATATCTTCTTTTAAGTTTTCTGCATAAGGCTGAAGCCCTGAATTATTTTCAGCAAGATTTCTGGCTGTTTCTAAATTTTTAATAATACTGTCAATTTCTATTTCCGTTAATTTTTTAAGAAGCTTGATCCATTGAGTATTCTCTAATTCCAATTCATTAATTATATTGAACTCCTCAGCCTTTTCCTGAAGCCACCTTTCAGGCCAGGGACCACTCATTGAGAACTCATATAGATTTAATACTAAATCCTGAAGCTTCTTGTCATTCTTCCCTGTTCCATAAGCATCCAACAGGCTTAAAAAACCTCTGTCTTCTTTCTCAAACAGCTCTTCAAATATTTCAGTTAAAGCTTCCAGCTTCATTAATGTTCCTTCTGTATCATCGCTTATCCTGAATGAAGGATCCAAATCTATATAATGAAAATTGTTTTTTATCACATCAAGACAAAAAGAATGCATAGTGGTTATGCTTGACTTGCTAAGCAATGTAAGCTGCCTTTGAAGAACCCTTGAATCCGGATCCTTCTCCAGCTCTTTTGAAATGGCATCTGCTATTCTTTCTCTCATTTCCCCTGCAGCTGCAGATGTGAAAGTTACAACCAGCAGCTTATCTATATCAACTGGATTTTCTTTATCAGTGATTATCTTTATTATTCTTTCCACTAAAACAGCTGTCTTTCCTGAACCGGCTGCAGCAGCAACCAGAAGGTTGCACCCTCTTGTTTCAATTGCTTCGAGCTGCTCATTAGTCCATTTGTTCCCCAAGTTTATTCCCTCCTTTCATATCTGACTCCAATACCTTTTTCATATCATCCCAAACTTGTTCCTTGCTTTTTGATTTAATAGTTTTATATTTGTTATTTTTAACACCTGTATCAAATTGACATACAGAAGAATAATCACAAAAATCACAATAAGCAAATGTGCTTTCCTTTGTGGGATTTATTTTTATATTACCGCTTAACATTTCTTCACATAGTTCTTTAATCTTATAATTTACATAATCCCTGAGTATTTCAAACTCCTCTTCAGTGGCAGCTGAACTTGTGGAAGAAATGTCCCCATCCTTCTTGATGCCTGCGGGAATAACAACAGAGTATAAACCCGCATCATTATCCATTGCTTTAATTATCCTGGGATCCTTAAGAACTAGTCCGTCCATTTTAAATGATGATAAAACCTTATTTTCAATTTCTTCTTCAGATATCCTTTTGTCTACAGAAATTAGAGGATCATCAATTCTAAAGTATAAAATGGCTCCCGGAAGCGTCTGCTTATTTAGAAAATACTTTGAGTTTTTAATCAAGGCATCTAAATATACAAGCAACTGTATCTGAAGCCCGTAAAAAAGCTTTGTTAAATCAAACTTTTTGCTTCCTGACTTGTAATCTATAACCCTTATATAACTCTCACCATCTATTTCAGCTAAATCTACCCTGTCTACCCTTCCTGCAAGATATACCTCTTCCCCATCAAATATATTCACTTTTATCGGTTCTGCATCTTTAAAACCTGAAAACTCAAATTCATTCTTGTATATTTCAAAAGTACTTCTTTTCATATGTTCTGATATTGCAGAAACTGATTTTGAAAGAATTCTCTTGAATCTGTCTGTAAAATACTTATATCTTTTTGAGCTGTTTAAAATAAACCCTTTATTTTCCTCCAGCTTTTGATCTACCAGCAGTGACACTATTTTTGAACATTTATCCTTGTTCAGTTCACTCCAGTTTAACTGTTCTTTCTTTACGTAACTAGTGAATCCATCCAAAATTTCATGCATAAATGAACCTAAGTCGGGGGCAGAGAACTCATATATCTTTCTGTCCTTAGCTTTTAATCCATATTGAACATAATAAGAAAATGGACATTGAGCATATTTTTCAAGCCTTGATACTGAAAACATCATTTTGCCCTTCTCACCAGAATAAATCTTCTTAATTTTTTCTTTGTCCAGGTTATCCACTTGATTTGTATAATATAGTGCCCTCTCTATATTGCTAACTTTTTGTTCCCACTCCTTTTGTTTTTTGTACCAATTGTAAACCTGGCTCCAATACTCTTCAATTTCCTCTTGGTCAAAATTCTTTCTTAATGCTCCTATCATATTGTTGAAGGTTGGTACTGGTGAAGTCACTTTATCAAGATTATTCGCCTCTTGACTTATATCACTTTCCTCAATTACATTAGGAAAGATTTTTTTTAATCTTGGTATTATTATTGACGCTCTAAGGGATTTTCCTTCAAAATCAGCCATAGGGTATGTTACTATCAACTTTTCACTGGCAATAGTCAAAGCTGTATATACCATCAGCTGTTCTTCAAAAGCTTTTGATTTTGAATCTGGTGCCAATAATATTCCACCACTCTTTAACTTCTCTCTGTCATGGTCTGACAATACTCCTTCATCTTTTGAGGATGCCGGTATAACACCATCATTTACACCTATCAAAAAGAGTATTTTCACGTCATTGCTTCGAACTCTTGCAATATCCCCTACAGTAACCTCATCCAATGATAATGGTATAAGCCCTAACTGATATTTTTCAAAACCTTCATTAATTATTTGGGAAAAAGTTTTTAAGTTCATTCTTTCACCAGCCATAACATCAACAGCTTGATCAAGAACCTCCATTACAATGGAAATTATCTGAGAGTACTCTTTTTCTTTATCTTTCAACCCTTCAGAAGAAAATGATTCTATCCAGGCTTTAACTGTATCTATGGCTTTTATATCAATTAAAAAATCATAAATTGCCTCACACAGCTCTATTACAGTATTCTCCCCTTTTGTTCTTTTATAGAAATTAATAAGAGGACTTCTTATTTCGTCTCTTATCTCATTAATAAGAATCTTCATTTGTATATCTTCTTCATTGTTTTCCCTGAAGCTCAGCGGATAATATTCCCAATCCTCATCTGAAATCCATTGATCTCTCTTTATGCCATTTGCTAAAACATAATTTTCAATTATGTCTAAGTTCCTTTTACCTGTTCCTATTAGACCTGTTTTTAAGTATTTAAACATACTTTCATAATTCCAGTTTTTATTCTGCAATTCCAATAATGATGTTATAAGAACTACTAAAGGATTATTTAAAATATCTTTTTTCTTATCAATATAATATGGAATTTCATATTCACTGAATATAACTGAAGTTATTTTCTCATAATCATCTATATTTCTGCATACTAAAGATATGTCCCTGTATCTAAGGCCCTTATCTCTTACAAGTTCTTTGATATATACTGCAATGTGTTCTACTTCGTCATAAGTATTTGAAGTTTTATATATTTCTATATCCTTATTTTCTTTTAAATATTCTTTAAAAGGATATTTGTAAAAATACTTTTCTAAGTGAGCCAATTCCTTTGAATTTCTTAATTTGTATGGAATACCGTGGTTCAAATCAATTATTCCATCAAAGGGTATATTGTTTTCCTTCATAATTTTAATAATTCTTTTTTCAGTATTTTTTGTAACATTAAATACATCTGTATAATCTGCTTCACCTGAACTATTCCATTGTTCTCCCAGGAGAGTAATATATATATTCTTGCACTTCTTAGCCAATATCCTAATAATTTCATACTGCTGAGGTGTAAAAACAGTAAATTCATCTATCCAGACTTCAGCCTTATCATATATGCAGCATTCTGATAACTTTTGGGCTAACAGAGTAAGCTCGTCATCTCCATCTATATAATTTTTATGCATTAACTCCTCAAATTTTAAATATATAATTTTTAAGTCCTCTATCTTGTGTCTCAGTTCTGAATTTTCATCTATTGATAGAGCAAATTCCTCCAGACTTTCCTGGGTTACATTATACTTTTTGAATTCAGTTATAATATTTGATATAACATCTATAAACCCTTTTTGCCTTGATGCTCTTCTAAATATCTTTAAATCCTTTTCTGACTCCTGCAAAACCTTGTGTATAATCATACTTCTTCCTGAGTCATTCAACTTTGCTGCTGCAGCACCTCCGCAGTCTGAAAATACTCTGTCAGCCATTCTTTTAAAACTAAGAACCTCTGTTTTCAATAGTGCTTTTTCTGATGCATATCTTAGGAGGCTGTTTTCAGTTCTGAATGTAAATTGTTCAGGTACTATCAATATGAACTTTCCTTCTTTGCCTTCATCTATTCTTTTTTTAATAGATTGCAGACAATAATAACTTTTTCCAGCTCCTGCTCTTCCATATACAAATTTAATACCCATTAGATTTTCTCCTATAGAATTGTTTACTTATATTATAAAACAATAAAAATCACTATGAAAATAATATTTTCATAGTGATTTTTAATTTAATAATTTCTTCTTGCAAAATCTACAAACTTAAACTTATCGGGCCTGTGCCTTGATTCAGTATACTGAAATAAGGTTCCGTCCTGCAGGTATACTGTGGTATCCACTAAAACTATCATGTCAAATCCATTCATGTCCAGATATTTCCTGTCCCCATCTGAACATTGTTGAACAGTTATTTCCTTTTTCGCAAAGTTAATTTTAAGTTTCAATACATTTTCTAAATAATCATATATGGAACCCTCACATATTTCCCTTGTCAGGGAGTTTACATAATTGCTGTTAAAATAATCAATGTCCAGGATAATTTTTTTGTTTTCTATCTCTCTGACTCTGACTACCTTCCAAACCTTATCTCCGGCCTTAATATTAAGCTTTGAACTCAGATAATCATCTGCCTCAATAAGTTCAAGCCCCTTTACATAAGTTTTGGTGCTCTTACCCATCTTTTCAGAAACTTCCTTAAAGCTTATTAACCCGGACACTGAAAAGTTATGCCTGTTAATATCCAAAACAAATGATCCCTTACCTTTGATTTTATTGATATACCCGTTCTGCTCCAGCATGTTAAGGGCTTTTCTCACAGTATCTCTGGAAATATTATATTTCTGCATATAATCATTCTCGGAAGGAAGCTTTGAACCATGTTTTAAAATCCCTTTTTCAATATCTTCTACAATTTTATTATATAATGTAAAGTACTTACTATTCATCTTTATCACCATAAATACTTTACCATATAATTTTTTACTTCTCAAGAAGATACACTACAGATTCATATGGTCTTAAAATGATATCTTCCATATTCTCGGATGAGTTCTCATAATTTGATATAAGTATTTTTTTAAAAGTATAATTTTCAAAATTCACTTCCTGGGTTAAATCTATTTTAGTTTCTTTTCCATAGAAATTGTTTAATACAATCAATTTCTGATTTTTATATTTTCTTATATATGAAAAAATTTGAGGATTATTCTCCAATAAAGGTTCATACGTTCCATATGCTATTACATCATTATTTTTTCTTAAGGATATTAATTCTTTATAATGATAGAATATCGAACCTTCATCCATTAAAGCAGCTTCAACGTCTATATGCTTATTTCTGCCCAGCGGCATCCAGGGAATTCCTTCAGTAAAGCCGCAATTTTCCTCATTACTCCACTGCATTGGAGTTCTTGAATTATCTCTTGACTTTGACTGAAGTATCCTGGTAATCTCATCTTTGCTTTTACCCTGACTTTGAAGTATGCTATAGTAATTTACAGACTCAACATCCCTGTACTCCTCAATACTCTCAAAATAAGCATTGGTCATTCCTATTTCTTCTCCCTGGTATATATATGGTGTTCCTCTTAACATATGCATAGCAGTCCCAAGCATTTTAGCAGACTCTTTTAAGTATTTTTTATCATCACCGAATCTTGAAACAACTCTCGGCTGGTCATGATTGCACCAGAAAAGAGCATTCCATCCTGACCCATTTTCCATACCAATCTGCCAATTATTTATTATTCTTTTCAACTCAAAAAAGTCAAAATCCATCAATGTCCACTTATCACCATTTTTATAATCAACCTTCAGATGATGAAAACTAAAAACCATTGATAATTCCTTTTCATCAGGATTTGAATATCTTATACAGTTTTTAATTGATGTGGATGACATTTCCCCAACTGTTATTACACCTTCATGCCTGCCAAAACTATTTTCATTTAGCCCCTTAAGATAATCATGTATTTTAGGTCCATCTGTATAGAACCTTCGTCCATCTCCATCATAATCATTTTCGTATTTTTCCGGCTTTGAAATAAGATTCACTACATCAAATCTGAAACCCTTGACCCCCTTTTCAGCCCAATAGTTTACTATATCATACATCTCATTTCTCACCTGAGGATTTTCCCAATTCAGATCAGCCTGAGTCCTATCAAACAAATGCAGATAGTACATATCGAGCTCTTTTACATATTCCCAGGCTGACCCTCCGAATTTAGACTCCCAGTTAGTAGGTGCCATTCCATCAACCGGTTCCTTAAAAATATAGTAATCCCTATACTTTTCATCTCCTGCCAATGCATTCCTGAACCAGTTATGCTCAGTAGAAGTATGATTGAACACCATATCCAGCATTATTTGAATATTTCTTTCTTTCGCTTCTGAAATAAGTTCTTCAAAGTCCTCCATTGTTCCAAATATAGGATCAATATTTCTATAGTCTGCTACATCGTAACCATTGTCTCTTTGAGGAGATATATAGAAAGGTGTAAGCCATATATAATCTACTCCCAAGTATTGCAGATAGTTTAGTCTGCCTGTTACTCCTTTTATATCTCCAATCCCATCCCCGTTTGAGTCACTAAAAGACTTTGGGTATATCTGATAAACCACACTTTTTTTAAAATCCTTCATTAAACATCCTCCCAATGACTTTCCCTATACCATTAACTAGCCTTACTTTTTGATAAATTAAATTTTAATTTTTCTTTATTAAATTTCTTCTTACTTAACATTACTGTTAAAATAAATGGGACGATTATTGCTACCAGCATAGCTGCAAAGAACATTCCCATGTACTGAGGTTTAATTGAAAGTATCCCAGGAAGTCCCCCTACTCCAATTGAGTTAGCCATAACACCTGAACCGACTGAAATAACAGCAGCTATTGATGAACCTATCATCGCTGATAAAAATGGGAATATATATTTCAGGTTTATACCAAACATGGCTGGTTCAGTAACTCCCAGGTAACAAGAAATACACGCTGGTATAGATACTTGCTTCTCATCTTCATTTTTTCTGTTGACAAATATCATTGCTAATACAGCTGATCCTTGAGCAATATTGGATAATGCAATCATTGGCCATAAGTTGGTTCCTCCAAACTCAGCCACAAGCTGCATATCTATTGCATTGGTCATATGATGCAACCCTGTAATTACTAATGGTGCATAAGTAAAACCGAATATTGCTGCAAATACCCACCTGAAATTTGAAGTCAATCCTGAATAAACAACAAAAGAAATTGCTGAACCTATTTTCCAGCCTATTGGTCCTAAAACTGTATGAGCAATCAATACTGTTGGAACTAAAGAAAGAAACGGAACAACTATCATGGATATATATTCCGGAACTATCTTACGAATCTTTGTCTCTAAAAATGCAAGTAAAAATCCAGCCAGCATTGCAGGTATTACCTGAGCCTGATAACCTATCATATTAACTTTTGCAAAACCAAAATCCCAATACGGAATAGACTTGACCCCAGCTACCGCATATGCATTTAATAACTGTGGTGAAACTAACGTGATACCTAAAATAATCCCTAGAATCTGAGTAGTACCCATCTTCTTTGAAATAGACCATGTTATTCCTACAGGAAGAAAGAAGAATATCGCTTCACCAATGAGCCATAAGAATGAATGAACTCCTGCCCAGAACTGTGAAGCTTCTATTATTGTCTTTGTACCGTTTTCAAGGAGCTTAATATCGCCTATTATGTTACGGAATCCTAATATAAGACCTCCTACTACCAAAGCAGGTATAAGTGGTGTAAATATTTCAGCCAACCCTGCCAGCAATCTTTGCACCATATTCATATTGCTTTTTGCTGCCGCTTTTGCCTGATCTTTGCTTACTCCGTCAATTCCCGCAACAGCCGAAAAATCATTATAAAAAACTGAAACCTCATTACCAATGATAACCTGGAACTGTCCTGCCTGAGTAAATGTACCTTTTACGCTTTTTATGCCTTCAATAGCTTTTACATCTGCTGCCTTTGGATTCATCAGTACAAATCTCATCCTCGTAGCACAATGGCTTACTGCTGTTATATTTTCTTTTCCTCCTATCGCCTTAAGCAATTGTTCTGCATCATTTTGAAATTTTCCCATTTAACTTAATCCCCCTTGAATTATTTTAATGAAAACTTTTATTTAATTAACTATTAACGTCTATCCATTACCGTCGAACATGTACGTACAACTTATATTTTCAATTATACCTGTACGTACATGTTAAGTCAATACGTTTTCATATTTTTTTATTGCATAGAAAATAATGAACTTTTCTATGCAGTAAAAAAGCCGCTAAAATTGGCTATACAGCTAATCTTAGCGACTTTCATATTCTTGTTTTAATATACTCATTATTAAAGTATCATAGTACTTTCCTTTAAAAAAATACTTTTCCCTTTTTCTTCCCTCTTCAACAAACCCACATGCTTTATAACAATTCACAGCCCTTTCGTTATATGCCACCACTTCCAGTTCAATTCTATGAGCTGATTCTTCTTCAAATAAATATTTAATAAGTATCTTTATTGAATCTTTTCCATATCCTCTGCCCCAAAACCGGCTGCTGATTGTTATCCCTATATCATACACCTTAAAGGTATTACTTAATTCCTTATAGCTTATGTAGCCTATTACTACACCCTTTTCATTCACTATAGAAAGGCCCTTTCTGTCAATACGCATTATCTCATCAAAATTCTTAACAATATCCTTTAATGGTGGTAATTCCAAATATCCTCCGTCATACAACCTGACTTCATCTTCATTGCAGATGTTATAAACAATATTCATATCTTCTCTTCGTATCAATCTCAGATAAACTTTATCACCTTTCAGCACATGGAATACCTCCTGTAAACAACTAATTTAGTATTCTCATTAAACATTCATAATTTCCTAAAGAGTAAAAAAATCGCCAAGGCGATTATGAGCCGTCGATTTTTTTCTCGCATCTGCCTTTTCGAACGTATGTGAGAAAAATATGGCAGGCGACAAATTCTCTTTTTTACTCTTTAGTGACTTTAACCAGACTGAGAATAATCGGGATATACTTTAAGTTATCCACAATTTTAAAACTTTATAATTTCCTAAAGAGTAAAAAAAATAGAGTGATGAAATCACTCTATCCTGGCGGAGAAGGCGGGATTTGAACCCGCGCGCCGGTTGCCCGACCTACACCCTTAGCAGGGGCGCCTCTTTAGCCACTTGAGTACTTCTCCAGGCTAAAAATATATTTTTATAAAAAAAATGGCGGAGAGACAGGGATTCGAACCCTGGGTACCCGCAAAGGTACGCCGGTTTTCAAGACCGGTGCCTTAAACCAACTCGACCATCTCTCCTCGTTAACACAAAAATTATTATACCAACCTATTATTAAATAGTCAATAGGTTTTTTACATTTTTTTAAACAAAAAGAGTGGCTAGTGCCACTTTCGCTAATGTACTTTCCTATACAACAAAAAAACATCCGGATTTTTCCGGATGTTCTGGCGGAGAAGGCGGGATTTGAACCCGCGCGCCGGTTGCCCGACCTACACCCTTAGCAGGGGCGCCTCTTTAGCCACTTGAGTACTTCTCCAGGCTAAAAAATATTTTTTTATAAAAAAAAATGGCGGAGAGACAGGGATTCGAACCCTGGGTACCCGCAAAGGTACGCCGGTTTTCAAGACCGGTGCCTTAAACCAACTCGACCATCTCTCCGTTTCACAACAATTAATATTATAACTACTAAGTTAATAATTGTCAACATAGTTTTTATTATTTTTTTGATTTTTTCTCCATCTTATAAAGTAAGTATTGTCTGCTCAACACTTCCCCTAAAATGAAAAATGGTATAAAAGTTATAAGGTCCCTTATAGGCGTTTTCACATAAGAACTTGTTGCATATAAGTTGTATTGAGCCATGCTTGACAAGTAATTGGACTTTAAATTCGTCATTGAAATAACAGTAATTTTCTTCGCGTTAAGCTGTTTCATGACAGGAAATAATATTTTTGAATTACCTGATAATGAAATTATTATCATAACATCTTCAGATGTCAGATCTTCAACGATTGTTTCTATTTGATCATTATCATGTATCATATAAAAATATTCATTTATAGCCATAAAGTTTCTTTGCAGGTCTTTAGCAACATTTACCTGTGAATATCCTGTTCCATATACAAATACGCGTCTTGCTTTATAAATAACTTCACATATTTCATCTATCTGATCTAAATTCAAATGTCTTAGCGTAGATTGTATATCCTCAATCAATACTTCAGTAATATTTCTCTCATCCACATTAGATTCCTTTGATTCAGTTTCCCATTTAATGCAGTATTTGAACTCGCTGTATCCGCTGAACCCCAACTTTTTAGTAAACCTAAGCATTGAAGATTTAGAAACATTACATTTAATGGCCAACTCATTTATACTCAAGCCAGAGCATTCTTTCTTATTATTCATAATATAATTTAAAATATGAATTTCGTTTTCATTCAAACTGTCATAATGCTCATTCACTAGTTGTTCCAACTTCATCTTTTGTATACCCCCCAAAATATATATACTAATGATATCACTATGATAAAACTTTATCAATATACACAAATTTCAGAAGGTTTGCACTTACAACTAAAACTTGCACCTGACAATTTTGTCCCCTAAATTGCTTTCTCCGTTTCCAACTACCTCTATATTCTTAATCTTATCTATATTTGTGACAATAACCATTGTAATCAGATTAAATCCCTTTTCTTTTACTAACTCCCTGTTCACCTTAATTACAGGCTCTCCAGCCTTTACCTTATCATCAATGTCTGCTAGAGAATCGAAGCCTTCCCCTTTCAGATCAACAGTATCCAATCCTATGTGAACCAGAACTTCAACCCCCTCTTTAGTTTCTACAAGAAATGCATGTTTAGTTGGAAATAAAGCTCTTATTGTACCTTTAACCGGAGAGCATATAATATTGTCATGAATTTCAATTGCAACGCCATCTCCAAGCATCTTCCTGGAAAACATCTCGTCAGGAACAACCTCTAAATCAACTACTTTCCCTTTTACAGGCGAATATATATTAACTTCTTTTTTCAAAAAATCAAGCATCAATTTTCAACTCCTTATAATTAGTAAAATAAGGATAAAGATAGATATCTTTATCCTTATTTATAAATTCTTATTAACTTAATTCTGGCCAGTATTCCTTATTTGCTTCTATTAAGTCATCTAATATTTTCTTTGCAACACTTGCACTTGGTACTGTTTTTGACAAAGTTATTGCCTGCCATAATTTTTGATAAGAATTTTCTGCCCAGGCTTCAACTACTAACTTTTCAACAGATACCTGCTGCTCCATCAATCCTTTCTGGAACTGAGGAATTCTTCCTACTGACATTGGTTCTGGTCCTTGTGATCCTACTATACAAGGTATTTCAACCATTCCAGTAGAGTCAAAGTTTTCTATAGCTCCCTGGTTAGGCACTATCAATAACATTCTTTCATGTGTATTATATGCAATAGCCCTTGCCAAATCTACTATATAAGAAGCATGTTCATCTATTTCCATTTCACACCCTTCTGTAGATTGGTTTTCAATAACCTTTCTGCATTCTCCAAATACGAACTTTTCACGTCCATCCATTACTTCATTTGCTCTTGTGTATTCTTTATCAGAATGTTCAACAACATAATCAGGGAACAGATAATACTTTAAATATGTGTTTGGAAGTGTGCTTGGATCTACTGCAAATACATCCTTAGCCTTAGCAAATGTATCATTCCAGCTTGCATCGGTATGCTGAGTATCTCCTTTTTCTGCAACATAACCGTATTTAGCCACATGCTCCTTTAATTTAGGCATTAAGTCATTACCTTCCTTATCACGGATATCTGACCACCATCCAAAGTGATTAAGTCCATAATATCTTACAGTCATATCTTTTCTTGATTCTAAACCTAGTATTTCAGCCATTCTTGTTTCAATTCCTATAGGCATGTCACAGATGTTCAATATCTTTGAGTTTGGTCTCAATTTTCTTGTAGCCTCAGCAACAATAGCTGCCGGGTTTGAGTAATTAAGCATCCATGCATTTGGAGAGTATTTTTCCATATAGTCAAGGATTTCAAGAACTCCTCCTATGGATCTCATTCCATAAGCCATTCCTCCTGGCCCACATGTTTCTTGTCCAACAACACCATATTTTAGAGGAATCTTTTCATCTAATTCACGCATTGCATATTTTCCGACTCTTATATGAGCCATTACAAAATCTACATCTGTAAATGCCTCTTCAGGGTCTGTTGTTGCATGAAATTCTATTTCAGGTGCTTTTTCCTTTAAGATAATTTCACATGCGCCTGCAATAGTTGCTTGTCTTTCTCCATCATTATCATAAAATTTAAGCTTTCTTATAGGAAACTTGTCTAGGTTGTCCAATAACATTAATACTATTCCTGGTGTGAATGTACTTCCTCCACCTGCTACTACTACTGAAAATTTCTTCATTGTTTATATCCCCCTCAAAATCTTTAATTTATATTTTATTTAACTTCGATGGGCAGCAGCCACTGCTGCCTATTGAAGTGATAATTATTTATATTTTTCCAACTAAAACTTCAAATTCTTCCCTAACCTGAGGAACCGATAATCCTACAATAATTTGAATTGCTTTACCATTTCTTACAACTCCATGTGCTCCGGCACTTTTAAAAGCCTTATCAGAAGCCAGTTTACTTTCATCTTTTACAGATACACGAAGTCTTGTTGCGCAGTTAGTGACATCTACAATATTTTCACTTCCACCTAATGCTTCCAGAAACTGATATGCTTGACTGCCTTCTAATGGACTTCTTTTGCCTTCTGCAGTTGCCCCTTTTTTAGCTTTGTAATCAGCCTTGGTATAAAGTTTTGCTTCCTCATCATCTTCTTCACGGCCTGGAGTCGCAAAATTGAATTTTACTATAAGGAATCTGAATACAAAGAAGTAGATTGCTGTAAAACATAAACCTATTACTATTTGTGTTATATACGCTCCTGAGTGGTTCTTAAATAATGGAAGCCAGTTTTGTGAAAGGAAATCTATCAAACCGCCTCCAAAGTTTCCTGCTATTCCAAAAGAATATGTTGTTGCTGCTAATGTTGCTGCCAGAAATGCATGAACTGCAAACAATGCTGGTGCTATAAACAGGAATGTAAATTCAAGAGGTTCTGTAATTCCTGCTATAACTGCAGTTGCAACAGCTGGTATAAGAAGCCCTGCAACTATTTTTTTCTTTTCTGGTTTTGCAGTTGCATACATAGCCAAGGCTATACCGGTACATCCAAAAATCTTGCTTGAACCATGAAGAGCAAATCCTCCCGCAGGGAACAACTCTCTTAATGGTTTTGTGCTTGCAGCAAATTCTGCTAAATGTTTTGGCCAATATGAAGCTATTCCACCTTCAACTACAGCAGGCCCGAAAATGAATGGCCCGTATATGAAATGATGTAATCCTGTTGGAATCAAAATACGTTCCAGGAATGTATATATCCATACTCCAACAACACCTGATGAAGCTAAGAACCCTTGTAATGTTCCAATTCCTAATTGAACTTTTGGCCAAACAAAACACATTGCTAATGCCACTGGAATCATAACTATAAATCCTATAATTGCAACAAAACATGAACCTTGGAAAATCCCTAAATAATCAGGTAATTTCTTTTCAAAAAACTTACCATGAAGATAAACCGCTATACCTGCAATTAAAATTGCTCCAACCATCCCTGTATCAAGAGTTTTGATACCTGCTATCATTGCAAGTCCGCTTGAAACCCCATTGGTAACTCCTGGTGGCGCATCAAAGTTAACACCAAAGGTTGAACCTGAAAGAGTAAGTATCGCATTAATAAAGTAATTAAATGTCAAGTAAATTATTAGAGCTTCCAAACAAGCTCTTGCTTGTGCTTTTTTAGCCAATGCTATTGGCAATCCTACTACGAATAATAACGGCAGTTGATTAAATACCGTCCATCCCCCTTGCTGAACTACATACCAAAAGTTGTACCATGCTGTACCCTTATTGGCTATTGCCCCCATGATTTCAGGATTTGTAAATAAGATTGAAAATCCTACAACCATACCATAAAAAGCAAAGAATAATACTGGAACGAACATTGCCGCACCAAAACGTTGAACTTTTTGCATCATTTTTAATAACCTCCCATAAATCTCAATTTTAACTTTTGTCTTCCCTCAATAATGTTATATCACCTGTGTATATCGTTTTCAATGACTTGGGATCACTCTGGTCCTAAGCTCTGATTGTTGTCCAATTTCCCAAAACCTGAAACTTTTTCCCACCCACATGAAAACCTCATATCGAGCCACTTGTAAAGTTTTTTACCGAAATAAAAATGTCCAATGAACTTGTGCAGTTTCATTGGACATTTTATGTTAAACTTATTTTATGGCATCAAATCCCATGTATTTTCTTAATACTTCTGGAACAACTACAGTTCCGTCTGCCTGCTGGAAGTTTTCAAGAATTGCTGCAACTGTTCTTCCTATTGCAACACCTGACCCATTCAATGTATGAACAAATTGTGGTTTAGAACCCTGATCTTCCTTATATCTAATATTAGCCCTTCTTGACTGGAAATCTTCAAAGTTAGAACAGCTTGATATTTCTACATACCTGTTATAACTTGGCATCCATACTTCAATATCATATTTCAATGCTGCAGTGAATCCTAAATCACCTTTACATATTCTTACTATTCTATATGGCAACCCTAGTCCTTGTAAAACTGACTCTGCATCCATTACCAGTTTATCCAGCTCATTATAGCTTTCCTCCGGCTTACAGAACTTAACTAATTCAACCTTGTTAAATTGATGTTGTCTTATCAATCCTCTTGTATCTCTTCCCGCAGAACCAGCCTCTGCCCTGAAACAAGCTGAATATGCAGCATGCTTTATAGGAAGTTCTTCTCCCTTTATTATTTCATCCCTGTACATATTTGTTACAGGAACCTCTGCAGTAGGTATCAGGAAATATCCATTGTTGTCTAATCTGAAAGCATCCTCTTCAAATTTAGGCAACTGACCTGTTCCTGTCATAGATTCTCTGTTTACCATATATGGAGGTAAGACTTCTGTATATCCATTTTCAAATGTATGCTTATCCAGAAAATAACTTATTATTGATCTTTCAAGCCTTGCACCTAATCCTTTGTAGATTGTGAATCTTGACCCTGAAACCTTGCCAGCTCTTTCAAAATCCAGAATTCCTAAATCTGATCCAACATCCCAATGGGCTTTTGCCTCAAAATCAAAGGTTGCTTGTTCTCCCCATCTTTTTATTTCAACATTGTCCTCATCTGTTTTCCCATCTGGAACTTGAGGATTAGGTATATTTGGTATTCTGTACATAATATATTGTAATTTCTCATCTATTTCACTGATTCTTGAATCGAGGTTTTTAATTGTTTCTCCGATTTCCTTCATTTCCTTCATTATAGGAGCAACATCTTCTCCAGCCTTTTTTAACTTTGGTATTTCAGCTGATACTGAATTCCTTTTGCTTTTTAAAGTTTCAACCTCAACTAGTATTTTTCTTCTTTCTTCATCTAAATTTACGATTTCATCAATTACTGATACATCGAAGTCTTCTCCTCTGTCAGCCAGTGCTTTTTTAATTTCTTCCGGATTATTTCTGATTCTTTTTAAATCTAACATTTTTTATTCTCCTCTCAATTAAGTTATTTTTTCAATAAAAAAAGAGCCTTTATCCCCTGTAGGGACGAAAGACTCCGCGTTGCCACCCTAATTGATAATAATATAAGAATTACTATCCTCTTAATTTTAATAACGGTAAAATCCGTACTGCTTAATCACAGTCCCTCTGAGGTGGATTCATAACCCCTAAGTATCAGTTTTCACCAACCACTGATTCTCTTTAAGCTTAATGAGTTATTACTAGCCTCTTCACTAGTTTTCATATTTAAACTTATTATATATTTATATTTATATTTTTGTCAATGGTTGCCTTCATATATCTTTTTCTATACTTCTTGTGCACAAAATATCTATACCTGTATTTAATATATTGGAACATATTACATCTCCACATTCTATGGGAATATTTGCATATACTCTGCTTAATATTTTTGAAAACTCCTGCCAAAGTTCAACATTTACTTCTTCACTGCTCTTTACGGGGATCACTCTATATTTATCATTATTTTTTGTACGTACCACACTTGTGAAAATGCCCTTTTTTTTCATTTATTAATCCTCTCTATACCTTATCAAATTCTTTTATTCTTGAAACAAGTAAATTAGAATTCCTTGAGTCTTCAACAATATCAGTGGGCTTCTTATCCATCTCCCTGGCGAGTATATTTACAATTTTATCTATGCAATAGGATCCATGACAATTTCCAAAAGTAGCTCCTATTCTTCTCTTCACACCCTCAACTGTCCTTGCTCCCAAGGGCCTTCTTATTGCTTCAACTATTTCACCTTCAGTAATTGTATTGCATATACAAACCATTTTCCCATATCTGCTGTCTAGTTCAATTAATTCATTTCTTTGTTCATTTGTCAGTTCCCTGAATCTGTAGTACTCTCTTCTCCTATCAATAAATTGTCTTTTTAAAGTACAATTAAGATTTTTTACTATTGTATCACAAAGGATCTGAGATAATGCAGGCGCAATTGTAACCTCTCCATAATGATCTCCGGTAATATTAATATATCCCTTTGATATTTCACTTTCATCAATTAACATTGAATCTACGTTAAATTCATCAGAAAACATATAATTTATATTTTTCTTGCTTAAGCTTGGCAATATACTGTTTGCTGTTTTTATTAGTTCATCATAGGATAAGGATACATCACTTTTTATTGCAACTAATGTACCCAATGAAAGGGTAGGTGTCTGAAATACAAATCCATTTGTTTCCTCTAGTTCATTAATAACTAAAAAATTATTAAATTCATTAAAACTATTGTCTATCAATAGATGGTATAATTTTTTATCAAACTTATTTTCTTTTTCAATTGGAACATTTAAGTTGTACTGTTCTCCCGTTATAGTGTTTATAACTACTTTACAGGTAAACTTATTTTTATTTGTCTTTACCCTGAATCCATTAGTAAGTTTTTTTATGTTTACAACGTCTTCTTCAAGCCTGAACATAACCCCATTATCTGCAGCTACTTCAGCATAGGCCAGTGCTAAATCATAAGGGCTTATTACAGCTGTATTCTGAGAATATAGAGCCTTTTTTACATGTACATTTAAATTAGGGTCAATTTCCAGCACTTGTTCATGATCTAACAAATGAATATCTTTTATTCCTCTTTTTTTTGCCCTGTCATACATTCTGAACAATTTTTGAACTGCCACATCAGTTTGGGCAATTCTCAATGACCCTATCCTTTTAAAAGGAACATTAAGTTTGGTTGCTATCTCTTCAATGAGACCATTCCCCAAGTTCTCCAGCGATGACATCAAATCATTGGAACATTCAGCTCCATCATATACTATTGCTGTATTAATAAAAGATAAATCGTCTGCAATATCATAATCTTTTTCTATTAATGCTATGTTTAGATTATATTTCGAAAGTTCATAAGCAACAGAACACCCAATAATTCCGCCCCCAAGTATTAATACATCATAATCCATAATATTCAACCTCTGTCTCATCAAATTAATTTTAATCCTTTAATAAATAACCAGCTTCTTCTAAGTCTTTCATTATCATTTCCATGTCTTCTTTTTTTTCCGTAGAAATTGTATGCAGATGTATTCCTCCTGTCAGTGTAGATAATGGTTTTGCATTATACTGTTTATACTTATCTAAAAAATTATTTAAATCATTTAAATTTCTTATCATAAGGTTTCCTTTAAGTTCTCCATAAATAGGATGCTCTATAATTACATCCTCAATTATTCCTCCATATTTTATAACCAGCTCCAATTCCCTGACCATTTCATCTCTACTATGTGAAAGAGCTAAAACCTTTTTATATCTGAAGTTCTCTTTATTTGTTACATATCCATCCGGTGTAGCTATAATATTGCTTCCTGCTGCTCTTATTATGGCTATGTCTTTTACTATTACCTGCCTTGTAACACCGAACATATTAGCAAGTTCACTTCCTTTTAATGGCTTGCAGCTGTTTACTATACAATTTTCTAATTTCTTTCTTCTTTCTCTGCTATCCATTTTGCACCTCGTTAATTTTTATTATCAAAATATTTTATTAACTGAAATATTTTATTGCCTTGATACTCTGTATTATGATGTTCTTTTATAATATTAAGAAACTCTGCATCGTACTTTCCTTTTCTCACCAGCATGTCATGACCTTTTTCGGCATGATTATAATATATATCAATAAATTTAAATTTATTATATTTATTTATTTTTCCTTTTGTTAATTTATCTAATAATACTATTATGGATTTTTCAAAAACATTTAAAGGCCTCTCTATCTTGCCTATATCATGTAATAAAGCTACTTTCACCAGCCTTACCTTACTTGTATAAACACCTGTTTCCTTGAAGCTTTCCACATACTCCAATAAGTCCTTTGCCACTCTTATTGAATGATTTCTATCTGATTTACTTAATAAATTAAATAACTTCTTTTCATCATCATCCAGATATCTTTCTATGAACTCCATATCAACTTTTTTATAAAATGACTCTATTGCCCAAAAAAATTGTTTTATCCTATATAGCATTACTCTATCCTCTAATCTTTTACATTTATTATACTATTTTTATACAAATAAAAATAGGTTTGTAATAAAGTGATTAAGTCACTTTCGCCTGGGAACCTGCCCTACGTGCCAGACCTGGATAAAGCCTGTTAAAGAACACTTAGACAAGATTCCCGCCTACACGATAAAAAAAGCCGTAAACTCAAAGTTTACGGCTTTTCATGGTGGAGATAAAGAGATTCGAACTCTTGACCCCCTGCGTGCAAGGCAGGTGCTCTCCCAGCTGAGCTATACCCCCAAAAATGGTGGACCTTCAGGGACTCGAACCCCGGACCTACCGGTTATGAGCCGGTTGCTCTAACCAACTGAGCTAAAGATCCATGTTGACCTGGCAACTCCCTACTCTCCCACACAGTCTCCCGTGCAGTACCATCGGCATCTCAAAGCTTAACCTTCCTGTTCGGAATGGAAAGGGGTGTTACCTTTGTATCATCATTACCAGATTAATGTCTTGTTGCATGTTACATTGACTATTATATAATGCTGACATCTACTTGTCAACACTTTTTTGAAAGAATCTTGTTCTTTCAAAATTGCACATAATATCCAGTTGTTTTTTATTGGTCAAGCCCTCGATCTATTAGTATGAGTCAGCTGAATATGTTACCATACTTACACCTCTCACCTATCAACCTTGTGTTCTTCAAGGGATCTTACTAG
>JBEHWK010000014.1:0-38911 GCA_040217795.1 Clostridiaceae bacterium | reverse complement strand
CATATTAGATATGCAGGATATACCTAAGACTTGCATTCCCTGGTGGTTTGCAATTATTACTTCAGGTATAGTGGACATCCCAACAGCGTCTCCGCCTAAAGTTCTTATCATCTTTATTTCAGCAGGGGTTTCATAGGATGGGCCGCTCATCATGGCATAGACACCTTCCCTAATAGTTAAGTTCAGTGCTGAAGCTGCTTCTTTTGCTTTGTTTCTTAAGTCTTTATTATAAGCTTCAGACATGTCAGGAAACCTTGGACCAAAATCTTCAGAATTTTTTCCTATTAGAGGATTGGTTCCGCATAAGTTTATGTGGTCACTTATTAACATTAAGTCTCCAGCTGCATAAGAAGTATTGACAGCACCAGCAGCATTAGTTACTAAAAGTTTTTGAGTGCCAAGAAGTTTCATTACCCTTATAGGAAAAGTTACTTGCTGCATTGTATATCCCTCATAATAATGAAAGCGGCCTTGCATTGATACTACAGTTTTTCCTTGCAGTTTTCCAATTATCAGTCTTCCAGCATGGCCTTCAACTGTTGATATTGGGAAATGTGGTATTTCATCATAATTATAGTATTCAGCATCTTCTACATAATCACCGAAAGAGCCCAGGCCTGAGCCGAGAATAAGGCCAACATTTGGCTTGTATTTTGTTTTTGAAAGTATAAAATCAGCGGCATCTTTTATTTTTATATTTAAATCCATCATATCACTCCCCATATGATTTTATTAATAATTTTTTCATTTGCAGTATATTTTGATGTATAACAATAAATATATTGTATTAATGATAACATTATGAAAATCTGTTTACAACAGTGCATAATATAAATAATCCACTGATTCTCAGTATAGTTATATGCATGAGATATCAGTGGATTATTGAATTCTGGAGCTGATTTAATTATCTGTAATATGGATAGAACAGCCAGGGAAGTGCAGTATATCCGTAGTAAGGAGTGTAGTAGTATGGGTAATAGTAAGGATAATGGCGGCGACGGCGACGGCGTCTGGGGTGATGATATTGACGATAATTATCATCAATATCAATATCATCATCATCGTCTTCATTGTCTTCATCATAATAATCTATTCGTTGTGAAGTTGTACCATAGGGATAGTAACTTCCAGTGGTAGAACCAGTTGAACCATATGGATAGTAACTTCCGCTGGTGGAACCGGTTGTACTGCCAGTTTCACCACCAGTTGAACTACCGGTTGTACTGCCAGTTACACCGCCAGTTGTAGTACCAGATGCGCCCCAGGTTGTGGTACCAGGTGCACCGCCAGTCATAGTACCAGCTGCACCGCCATAAAAGGGGTTAGGAAGGAAAGGTATGTTTTTCAAGTATTCCATACAATCTGCATAAGCATTCGTCATAGTGCCTTGATCAGAGGGAATATTCTGCATACCGGTACTTGGCATTGTGGTAGTATTGCTTTGGTCAGAGTCATATTGTTCACGAAACATGAAGAGCCTCCATAAAAATTTTCATATTAATGTTATATGCAGATAAGAAGAATAGTGTGAAAGGAATTTAGGTAATTTTACTTTGAAAAAAGTGATAATAAGGACAATTGCTTATGTCATTATTATCACTTTATGAATGTATGTTATTTTAAAAATAAGTCGCCTACTTTAACTACGTCACCAGCACCTACAGTAAGAAGCAAGTCCCCATCCTTAGCATTGTTTTTTAAGTAGTCAGAAGCTTCTTCGTGAGAAGAAACATTAATGCATTTTATGCCTTTTGCCCTTAAAGCATCTCCCAACATTCCAGAACTTATATTTCCGGGATCTTTTTCTCTGGCAGCATATATATCCATAAGGATCAGTTCATCTGCATCATAAAAGGCTGCTGTGAACTCATCAAAAAGGGTTTTTGTTCTTGTATATGTGTGAGGCTGAAACACACAAAATATTTTATTGTGTTTGATGTTTTTTGCAGTTCCTAAAGTAGCTTTGATTTCTACAGGATGATGGGCATAATCATCCACTACAGTTACTCCATTCTTTATTCCTTTATATTCAAATCTTTTGTGAGCTCCACGAAAAGATGCAAGTCCCTCAATTATTGCTTCGGAAGAAAGGCTGAATATCAAACCTACAGCAATAGTTGAAAGAGCATTCAATACGTTATGCTTTCCAGGCACACTTAATGATACAGAGAATAGCTTTGTTTCATTTTTGTAAGCATCAAAAGAAGCGCAGCCTTTATTATCGAAAATTATGTTTTTTGCTCTGATATTACCTTTTTCTATTCCATAGCTGATAACATTACAGGAAGCCTTCTCCATAACTTTGGAAACTCGTGGGTCATCATTGTTGCCTATAAGGTATCCATTGTCAGGTATCAGTTTAACAAATTTTTCAAAGGTTTCCTGTATATGATTTATGTCTTTATAGTAATCCAGATGATCTGCATCTATGTTCAATATTATTCCTATATACGGATAAAAGCTCAAAAATGAAGCCTTATATTCACAAGCTTCTGTTATAAAATATTCTGAATTTCCAACTCTATAGTTTCCTTTTATTATATCAAGTTCTCCTCCTACAAGAATTGTAGGATCTAAGTCTGCATGAATAGCAATATGGGAAAGCATTGAAGTTGTGGTAGTTTTACCGTGTGTTCCTGTAACAGCAACATTATATTTATGGTCTTTCATAATGAGACCTAAGAACTCAGCACGATCCATTAACTTGATTCCCTTTTCCTTAGCTTCTAAAAGTTCAGGATTATCACCAGGAATAGCCGCAGTATATACAATCAGGTCAGCATTACCTATGTTTCCTTTTTTGTGGCCTATGTAAACTTCGGCCCCCTTATCTTTTAAAGAAGTGATTATTTCTGAATCTTTAGCATCAGAACCGGAAACACTATAGCCGGCGTTTAAAAGTACCGCAGCCAGTCCACTCATGCTTATTCCGCCGATACCTATAAAATGTATTTTTGTATACTTATCTTTTAAAAAATCGAAAGACAATATTACCATCTCCTTAAGTTAATTCCATTTATAATTATATACAATTTTTAGAATTTGAACACACTTTTTAAGGAAGAATTAATAACTTATGGTGAAATTATGATAAAAGTCCCTGAATGATTTTTATTTCAGAAACTTAATTAATATTCCATCAACAATTGACCAGCAATGGGGCTTAGGAACCCGGATAAATTAATAGTTGGGCATAAAAGTTCATATATTGATTAAAGTATATTGATTATGGCTATAATATAGAATAAAATATGAATATTAAGATGGTTTTATAGATATAAAATTCGTTAAATATGAGAATAATGTAGGTGATGTTTGTGGAAAAATTAAGTAGGAATAGCAGAGTGGTTGCTATTACAAAGCTATTAATGGAGAATCCAAACAGGATAATAGGACTTAACAATTTTTCGGATTTGCTAAATGCTGCAAAATCAACGATAAGTGAAGATATAGTGATTGTCAGAGAAGTTTTAGAGAAGTTGGGGATGGGGAGAATTGAAACTATTTCAGGTGCTTCAGGAGGTATAAAGTTCATAAATGGAATTAACGCTGAAAGCAGGGTTAAATTTGGGGAAAAATTATGTGAACTTTTGAAGGATCCGTCAAGAATTGTACCTGGAAACTTCATATATATGACAGACTTAATGTTTAATCCTCAAATAATAGGGAAGGCAGGTGTTATACTAGCGTCAGCTTTAGGCAATCGAAAAGTTAATTGTGTTGTTACAGTTGAAACTAAAGGTATTCCTTTAGCTTATGAGGTGGCAAAGAATTTAGGTATAGAGTTGGTAATTGCAAGGAGAGACAATAATAGGGTAACAGAAGGGTCGACCATTACGATAAACTATGTTTCAGGAAGCAGCGGAAAAATCCAGCAGATGTCTCTTTCAAAAAAGTCTCTTAAAAAAGGCAGCAGGTGCCTTTTTATAGATGACTTCTTAAAGGGAGGAGGAACTGCTAAAGGAATAGAGGATTTATTGAATGAGTTTGATTCTGAATTAGCAGGAATAGGCGTGTTAGTAGATCATATAGGTATTGAAAAAAAGCTGATTAAGGAATATGTCTCTATAATAGAATTAGAGAGTGTGGGGAATAATGGAGTTGCAGAGTTAAAACCATCAAAATTATTAATATAATATTCTAAAAATTTCAATAAAAAAGAGGATTTTGAAAACTTTTATAGAATATTAACAACAATAAACAACTGGAGGTGTAGTGAAATGCAAATCACAGACGTAAGAATCAGAAAAATAGCTGCTGAAGGTAAAATGAAGGCCATAGTTTCTGTAACTTTTGATAACGAGTTTGTTGTACATGACATTAAAGTTATTGAAGGACAAAATGGCCTGTTTATTGCAATGCCGAGCAGAAAAACTCCTGATGGGGAGTTCAAGGATATAGCGCATCCAATAAATACAGAAACAAGAGAAAAAATTCAAAATGCTATTTTGGATGAATACGAAAAGGCCAAATTAGAAGAGGATGAGGAACCCGCAGAACAATAAGCAAGTATAAAAAAAGTGGTGTAAGCCGCTTTTTTTATTGATTAAATTTATGTAACATTCAGAAAATTAGGGATATGGAGATTTGTTTATATTATGTTGAAATAGTGGATTCAATAACCTATAATATAATAGATATATTGAAATTTAGTTTTCGAAGTATAGTCAAAAAGTATTGAGGTGTGATTAATGTATAAATGTGCTTTGATTTTAGCAGCAGGACAAGGAAAAAGAATCAAGTCAAACTTGCCTAAGGTGCTTCATAAAGTTTGCGGCAAGGAAATGGTTAACCATGTAATAGATACGATGAGAAAGGCTCAAGTCCAGGAAGTTAATGTTATAATTGGAAAAGGGGCTGAATTAGTACAGGGAAAAACAGAAGAAAAAGGAGTAAGTTATTCACTGCAACTGGAACAGCTAGGAACCGGTCATGCGGTTAAATGCGCTTCAGAATTCCTTGAAAATAAAGAAGGTATAGTGGCAATATTTACAGGAGATGCTCCTCTTATAAAGAGCGAAACTGTTGAGGTTTTAATAAAAAAACACATAGATGAACAAAATTCAGCAACTCTTCTTACATCAATCATAGAAGATCCTTCAGGTTACGGAAGAATAATCAGAAGCGGTGATGAGGTTGAAAAGATTGTTGAACATAAGGATTGTACAGTAAAAGAACTTGAAACAAAAGAAATTAATGCAGGAATGTATTGTTTTGATATAAAGTCATTATTGGGAGCATTGAATATGCTTTCAAATGAAAATGCTCAAGGAGAGTATTATTTAACAGATGTTATAGGAATATTAAAATCCCTAGGCAAAAAAATAGGAGCTGTTATAACTGATTTTGAGGAGACTCTTGGGGTAAATTCAAGAGTTGAACTAGCTAAGGCTGAAGAAGTACTAAGAGAAAGAATAAATAAAAAACATTTAGAGAATGGTATAACCATAATAGATCCAAAGACTACATATATAGGTCCTGAAGTTGAGATAGGACAGGACACTATAATATACCCTGGAAATGTTATTGAAGGAAATACAAAAATAGGCTCAGACTGCGTTCTGTATCCTAATTCAAGAATCACTGATTCAGAAATTGGAGACAGAGTGGAAATTCAAAGTTCAGTAATTGTGGAGAGCAAGATCGGAGAAGAAACCACTGTAGGTCCTTTTGCTTATATAAGGCCAGAGTCAGTTATAGGAAATAAAGTAAGGGTAGGAGATTTCGTTGAAATTAAGAAATCTACTATAGGAGATAATACAAAAGTTTCTCATTTGACATATATAGGTGATGCAGAGGTAGGAGAAGACTGCAACTTTGGTTGTGGAACAGTTATAGTGAATTATGATGGAAAAAATAAACATAAGACTAAAATAGGAAATAATGCATTTATAGGATGCAATACCAACTTAGTATCACCTGTAGAAGTTAAAGATAATACATATATAGCAGCAGGATCTACAATTACAAAGGAAGTTCCAGAGGGAAGTTTGGCAATAGCAAGGGCAAGACAAAGAAACATTGAAGGTTGGGCTAATAAAAAGGGGCTTAAGAAATAATAAATTTACTAAAGGCGCTTTTTAAAATAAATTTTTTAAAAATTTGAGGAGGTATTCTAAGAATATGATTACCCATGGAAGAAATATTAAAATTTTCACTGGCAACTCACATCCAAAACTAGCAAAGGAAATAGCTGATATATTAGGGATCCCAGTGGGTAATGCGAGGGTTGGAACCTTCAGCGATGGTGAAATATGCGTTGATATCAATGAAACTGTAAGAGGACAAGAAGTTTTTATTGTTCAATCAACAAATTCACCTGTAAATAATAATCTTATGGAGTTATTAATAATGATTGATGCTTTGAAAAGAGCATCTGCAGGAAGAATAACTGCAGTTATTCCTTATTATGGATATGCAAGACAAGATAGAAAAGCAAAATCAAGAGATCCTATCACTGCAAAATTAGTTGCAGATATATTAACCACAGCGGGGGCAGACAGAGTGCTTACAATGGACTTACATGCTGCGCAAATACAAGGATATTTTGATATACCTGTAGATCACTTATTAGGTGCTCCGATATTAGCTCAGTATTTCGTTGAGAAAGGGTACATAGACAGAGACGATGTTGTGGTAGTTTCACCAGACTTAGGAAGTGTAACAAGAGCAAGAAAGTTCGCTGATAAACTGCATGCTCCGATAGCGATCATAGATAAAAGAAGGCCGAAAGCTAATGTATCAGAGATAATGAACATTATTGGAGAAGTTAAAGATAAGGTGTGCATCCTTATTGATGATATGATTGATACAGCAGGTACTATAGCAAATGCAGCCAATGCTTTAAAGGGTTTAGGTGCAACTCATGTATATGCATGCTGTACACACGGAGTTCTTTCAGGTCCGGCTTTTGACAGGATAAATGCAAGTGCTATAGAAGAATTAGTTATGTTAAATACTATAGAATTACCAGATAGAGAAGATTTAGAAAAGTTCAAATCTATTTCAGTAGCTCCTTTATTTGCTGAAGCGATAAAGAGAATATATGATGAAGAACCTTTAAGTAAATTATTTGAGGTTTAGTATTAATTTTGCATTTAAAAGGATGGCGCTATATGCCATCCTTTTATTACTCTTTTGGGAATTATAAAATTTTCAAGCTGTGGATAACTTAAAGTATATACGATTTATACTTAGTGTAGTTACAGTCCCTAAAGAATAAAAAAATAAATACATTTTGTTAAAACTATATTCTATTAGCTAATCTTATGGTAAGTTATTAATATGAAGGGAGTTGATAGTAAAGATGGAAGGGACAATCGGAAGGATTTTGGTTGTAGATGATGATGAAAATATATGCGAATTAATAAAAATGTATTTAAATAGTGCAAATTATGACAGCAGGGTAGTTCATAACGGAAAAGATGCCCAGGAGGCTTTTTCTGAATATAAGCCGGACTTGGTTTTATTGGATATAATGTTGCCTCATATAGATGGGATAGATCTGCTTAAGTGGATAAGAAAAGAGGGGGATATTCCCGTTATTATGCTGACAGCGAAAGGGGATACCTTTGACAAGGTTCTTGCTTTAGAATTGGGGGCTGATGATTATATTCTTAAGCCTTTTGAACCTAAGGAACTTTTGGCAAGAGTAAAGGCTGTCTTAAGAAGGTACACTACAGATTCAACAAGTAAGGAGATATTAAATTTCGAGGATTTAACAATAGATGTAAATTCTTATAATGTAATATATAAAGGCAAGGAAATAAAGATGCCGCCTAAGGAATTTGAATTAATTTATTACCTGGCATCTAACAAGAATAGGGTTTATACAAGAGAACAGCTTTTATGTGAGGTTTGGGGGTATGATTATCCTGGAGACTCAAGAACTGTAGATGTTCATGTAAAGAGATTAAGAGAAAAGCTTACGGAAACCAGCAGCTGGCAAATTGAAACTGTTTGGGGGGTAGGATACAAATTCGAGGTGAAGTAGGTAAATGAAAAAAGAGGGTTTGGTATCAAAACTACTGATTGCAGTTACTGGAATAGTTGTATTATCATTTATAATAATTGCAGCTATCCTTTCTTTTTGGTTTGAAGGATACTTTTTTGAAATAAGAAAGAAATCGTTAGATAACCAGGCGCAGCTTATTTCAACATCTTCCATTAATTACTTGGGAAATGAACAAAATTCAGCAGAAAGTTTAAATAATGTTATTAGTTATGTCAGCAAAAGTCTTTCTATTGATATTTTATTGGTAGATAACAGGGGATACGTTTATGCTGTTTCAGAGGATAAATACCAGTCTCTTAAGTATACTGAAATTCAAGTGGATGATATTGATCAGCTGAGGGAAGGAAAATCCATTGAGAAGAAGGATGCTAAAAATAGTTTTTTTAATGAGTCGGGGTATGAATATTATAAGCCTATAATAAGCGATGGGAATTATTATGGATTCATAGTAATGATAACTCCTTTAGAGCAGATAAAAGAACCGCTTAATAAGGTTTATTTAGTTATATGGATTTCAGCAGTCTTGGCGATTATGGTTTCAGTTGTAGTAATATACATCTTAGCTCAGAATATCCTTATCAGGCCACTGTCAGAAATAAATATTGTGGCTAAACGAATAGCAAAAGGAGAAGTGGGTCAACGTGTGTCCATAAGATCAAATGATGAAATCGGAGAACTGGCAGATTCCTTTAATATCATGGCTGATTCTCTTGAAAAAGTAGATAACAACAGAAGAGAGTTTATATCCAATGTTTCTCATGAAATAAGATCACCGATCACATCAATACAGGGATTTATTGCAGGGATGCTTGATGGGATAATACCAAAGGATAAAGAAAATTATTATTTGAAAATTGTATATGATGAAATTCAGAGATTAACCAGGTTGGTAAATAAGCTTTTGGATATGTCAGCTATGGAAGCTGGGAAGGTTGAAATGGAGATAAGTGAAATAGATATAAATGACCTTATTAGAAAAGTAGTTGCAAATTTAGAGAATAAAATAGTAGAAAAAAAATTGAATCTTCATATAGTATTTCAGGAAAAAAGATATTTTGTTCTGGGAGATAGAGATAGATTAATTCAAGTAGTTACAAATTTAGTTGATAATGCAATTAAGTATGCTTATGAAGGCGGGAATATCAAAATATCCACTAAAAGTAAACTTAATAAGATATATATCAGTATATATAATGATGGTCCTGTAATTGCAAAAGAAGATTTAAACGATATATGGCAAAGGTTTTATAAAGCAGACCGGTCAAGGACAAATAAACTTAGTACAGGATTAGGTCTTTCTATTGTCAGGGAGATTATCACTCAGCATGGAAATGATGTATGGGTTGAAAATAGTGAAAATGATACTGGAGTAACATTTATATTTACATTGACTAAAGCTACTTGAAGTGAGGGTATTAAATGGTAATGAAGACATGGAAGGTGTTGTAAAAAATACAATGTTGGAGATAATATAATTTATAAGCTTTTAAGAAGGCGGGAACTCCTTCAGGGAAATATATAAATTTCCCAGTATAGAGACATAAGTATTTTGGAGGTAAGGTATGTTTTTGATTGTAGGACTTGGCAATCCGGGAACAGAATATAAAGGAACCCGACATAATATTGGTTTTGATGTTATAGATTGTTTAGCAGAAAAGAATAATATTGAAGTAAATAGAAAAAAATTTAAGGGGGAAATAGGAGAAGGTAAGATATCAGGGGAAAAAGTTGTTTTGTTGAAACCTACAACATATATGAACCTTAGTGGAGAGAGCATAAGGGAAGTTATAAATTTTTACAAAATTACAAATGATAAAGTTATAGTCATATATGATGATATAAGCCTCGAGATAGGAAGACTGAGAATAAGGGGGAAAGGAAGTGCTGGAGGGCATAATGGAATTAAAAGCATTCTGGCTAATTTAGGAAGCGATGTTTTCCCCCGGATTAAAGTGGGAGTAGGACAACCTAAAGGCAACTTGGTTTCGCATGTTTTAGGGAAGTTCTCCAAAGAAGAAATGGAATCAGTTGAAAAGGTTGTAGAAGGTGCTGCAGAAGCAGCTGAGGAGATAGTAAAAAATGGAGAAACAGAAGCCATGAATAAATTTAATAGCTTTTCTATTTAGAAGCTTTGAACGGTGGTGTGTTATATGAGGTTGATGGGAATAATGGAACCGCTGGAATCTTCTGACAAGTTTAAAGAAGTAATTCAAAATTTAAAATCAGATATTACTCCCGTAGGAGTATATGGATTAGGAGATTCAGGAAGAAGTTATTTTATAAATGGTATATATGAAAATTATAATAAGCCACTATTGGTTGTAACCCATTCAGATATGGAAGCAAAGAATCTTTATGAAGATCTTACTCTGTTCCATTTGGATGTGTTTTATTTGCCTGCAAAAGAAGTGGTATTTTATAATGTTGACGCTATTTCTGGAGACTTAAGGTGGGAAAGACTAAAAGTTATAAGAGAAATTTTAAATGGAAATAAAAAAATTGTTGTTACTTCAGTAGAGAATCTGGCATCCTTATATACTCCAAGAGAGTTATATGAAAATCATTTTATTAAATTAAAGGTGGCAAAAGAATACAAGCTTAATGATATTGCAGTATCTTTGGTGGAAAGCGGCTACGAATCGGTGAATGTAGTTGAAGGAAAGGGTCAATTCTCTTTAAGGGGAGGGATATTAGATATATTTCCTCCTCAATATGGAATGCCGTACAGAGTGGAGTTCTTCGATGATGAGATAGAATCAATCAGAAGTTTCAATTTAGAAAGTCAAAGAAGTATTTCAAAGGTAAAAGAAATTGAAGTCTTCCCTGCAAAAGAAGTAGTACTGAGTAAAGAATTACTGAAAAAAGCTATAGAGGATATTGAAGAAGAATTTAATGAAGTGAAGGAAAAGAGAAAAAATGAAAAGGAAGTATGTAGTAAGCTTGATGCAATTGTAAAGAATAATCTTGAACTTTTAAAGGAAACTTGGACATTTGAAACTATAGAAAGCTATATACCGTTATTATATGAGAAACCTTGGGATTTATTTAAGTATACTGAGGATTATCTTATCGTTATGGATGATATCCAGAGATGCCAGGGAAAACTTGATAGTATGTATTTTGAGTTTTCAGAGAATTATTCAGCATTTTTGTCAAGAGGGGATATACTTCCATCCCAGGGAAAGTTATTGATGGAGAAGGATGAACTTTATAATTGTCTTCAGGAGAGAGAAGTAATAACAATAGATTCACTTGCTAAGGGCAGAGAGTTTCTGAAACCATTATCCATAAATAATTTTATTCAACTAACCCTCAGTGATTATCAGGGACAATTAGATTTTTTGATAGAAGACATCAAAGATAAAAAAGTAAAAGGATATAAGACTGTAATATTATCAGGAACAAGGAGCAGAGGGGAAAGGCTCGTACAAACACTAAGGGATAGAGGAATAGAAAGTTCCTATAGGGATGATGTTAAGAATATACAATTTGGTGAAGTGGTAATTACCTTTGGCAATCTTTTAAAGGGTTTTGAATATCCTGAACTTAAGCTGTGTGTAATTTCTGATAAGGAAGTGTTTGGAGAAGCTAAGAGAAAGGTTTCTAGAAAAGTTTCAAAACAAAAAGGTATTGGAAAAATAAAAAGCTTTGGAGAATTAAAACCAGGAGATTATGTAGTACATGTAAATCATGGAATTGGTGTTTATAAGGGAATCAAGCAGATTGAGGTTTCAGGACATAAAAGGGACTATCTGGATATACTTTATGATAAAGGAGATAAACTGTATGTTCCTGTAGATCAGCTGGATATGATCCAAAAATATATAGGAAGTGAAGGAAAGGCTCCTAAAGTAAATAAGTTAGGCGGCACAGAGTGGCAGAAGGCGAAGGCAAAAGTAAGAAATTCAATTAACGACATAGCAGATGAGTTAATTAAACTCTATGCTTCCAGAGCTGCCCTAAAGGGATATAAATTTTCTAAGGATACACAATGGCAGAGACAATTTGAAGATGAATTTCCTTTTGAAGAAACTCCAGACCAAATAACATCCCTGGAAGAGATAAAAAGGGATATGGAATCAGATAAACCAATGGATAGGCTTTTATGCGGAGATGTGGGTTATGGGAAAACTGAAGTAGCTGTCAGGGCAGCCTTTAAAGCTGTAATGGATGGAAAACAGGTAGCTTTTCTGGTTCCTACCACAATATTGGCAGAGCAGCATTATACCAATATGAAAAAAAGGTTTTCCGACTTTCCTATAAAAATTGATATGATAAGCAGGTTCAGAACAGCTAAGAAGCAGAAGGAAACTTTGAAGGCTGTAAAGGAAGGCAATATTGATATACTCATAGGAACACACCGGCTTGTATCAAAAGACATAACATTCAAGGAGTTAGGACTGCTTATAGTTGATGAGGAACAAAGATTTGGAGTTGCTCAAAAAGAAAAGATAAAAAACCTGAAGAAGAATGTAGATGTGTTGACCTTAAGTGCCACGCCTATACCTAGGACACTCCATATGTCTCTAACCGGCGTAAGGGATATTTCTGTTATTGAAACTCCTCCGGAGGAAAGATATCCTATTCAGACCTATGTTGTTGAATACAATGATCAGTTGATTCGAGATGCCATAGTAAGAGAACTGAATAGGGGGGGGCAAGCATTTTTTGTATACAACAGAGTAGAAGATATTGAAAAAATGGCAAAGTATTTAATGGAATTAATTCCTGAGGCTAAGGTGACCGTTGCCCATGGGCAAATGACTGAGCGGGAATTAGAAAAAGAGATGATCGCATTTATGAATAAAGAATACGATATTTTAGTATGTACAACTATTATAGAGACTGGTATAGACATACCGAATGTTAATACAATGATAGTATACGATTCTGATAAGATGGGATTATCACAACTCTACCAATTGAGGGGAAGAGTAGGGAGAAGTAATAGGATAGCTTATGCATATTTTGTGTATAAGAAGGATAAGGTGTTGACTGAAATAGCAGAGAAGAGATTGAAGGCACTGAAAGATTTTACTGAGTTAGGATCAGGATTTAAAATTGCTATGAGAGATTTGGAAATAAGAGGGGCTGGAAACATGATGGGATCAGCACAGCATGGACACATGGCTTCGGTAGGATACGATTTGTATTGCAGAATGCTTGAGGATACAATTAAGCTTATCAAGGGAGAGATTGATCAGGAGCCTGTTGAAACTACGGTAGATATAAAAGTTGATGCATTTATTTCTGAGAACTACATAGAAGATGAAACTCAGAAGATTGAGGTTTATAAAAAAATTGCTGCTATCGAAAATCAAGAGGATTATGATGATATAAAGTCGGAGCTTCAGGATAGATATTCAAAGATTCCTCCGGAAATTTTCAATTTAATGGATATAGCTTATATAAAAAGTAAAGCAAAAGAGCTGGGGGTTGAAGAAGTCAAGGAAAAGGGAGACAAGATTTCATTTGTATTCCAAAGCAGAGAGAGGACTAAACTTAATATATATAGAGCATTGTTGGATAATTACAGGGATAGGATATATATTAACCTTGGGGATAAACCGACATTTGTATACAAAATTAACGAAGGCAGAAAAGAGATTGTTTTGGAAGAACTTAAGGAACTTTTGGATAAAGTAGCATTAAGTTAACTATAATATTCTGATTTTTTTGAAATAAATAAGAAATGTTGATATACTGGTACTATGTGCATTTAAAGTTAGAATGAAAGGGGAGAAAAAAGTTGAAAAAGATTAAAAAAATATTAGGATTAATAATAGCTGGAACAGTTAGTCTTTCCATTGTCGGCTGCAATTTGATTCAAAAAACACCGGAGGCCATAGCAAAGACTGTAGTAGCAAAAGTAGGGGACAAAACTATCACATTGGGTGAGGTAGATGAAAATTTACAATCAGTAATAAGTCAGCTTAAACAGCAATATGGAGATAATTATTTACAGAATTCTGAGGCTAAGAGTACTTTGACAGCTCAAAGAAAAGAAATGCTTACGCAGTTGGTAAATCAAAAGATATTGCTTAAGAAAGCTGAAGATTTAAAGGTAGTTCCTTCGGATGCAGATTTAGCAAAAGCTGTGGATGAGCAGTTAGCATCTTACCAAGAGATGTATGGCGGAGAATATCAGCTGAATGCTGCGGTCACAGCGGCAGGAATGACAATGGATAGTCTTAAGAAGCTTATAAAAGAAAATATAATAATCCAAAAAGCCCAGGAAGAAATCGTAAAGAATGTAACTGTAACTGAAGATGATGCTAAGAAATATTATGAGGAAAACAAGGCAAGTCAATTCACTCAATCTGCTGGAGCGACAGTTTCACATATATTGGTGGCAACAGAGGATGAGGCTAAAAAGTTAAAAACTCAGTTGGATGGAGGAGCTGATTTCGCAGAGATTGCAAAGAAAAGTTCAACTGATACGGGCTCTGCGACCAATGGAGGAAGTTTAGGATATATACCTTACAATTCAACTCAATATGTTACTGAATTTATGACTGCACTTAAGACTCTTACAAAAGAAGGACAGATTTCAGACCCTGTTAAGAGCCAATATGGATATCATATTATTAAGGTAACCGGAATTCAGAAAGAAGATATCGTTAAAAAATACGATGATGTAAAAGAAGAGATAATGTCCAGTCTTGAAACTCAAAAGAAAAATGATCTTATGACTTCAACTTTAGAACAGCTGAAGAAGGATTATAATGTAAAAACATACGAAGATAGACTTTAAATATATTACCTATCCTAAGGGGATGCTGCAAAACTAATTAATTGGTTTTGCAACATCCCTCTTTTATTTCAAAAGGCGGTTTTAAGTTTTTTTTCCCATAATCATCAATTAAAAATTGTTATTTCTAATTGGAATAAAAATAGCCATTTTTATGTATAAAAATTCAAAATAGAAAAATAATAATATTGAAATAAAAAATTACTTGAAAGTATAAAATTAGGAGGTGAAAGAACAGTTTCTGAGGTTGGTTAAAGTTAATCATGTTACAGACGATAAACGCCGTTATTATTCTGAACAACAAGTTTACTAGTTAAAAAATACAAAGCATGCTGCTGAAGAGTAAAATTTAAATAGGAAAGGCAGGTGAAGACCGTTATAAATTTACTGAAACTAAAAAATATTAGATTTCTGTATTTTTAATGTAACGGTACATAGGATGAAGGCTACAGGTATAGTAAGAAGAATTGACGATTTAGGCAGAGTAGTAATTCCAAAAGAGATAAGAAGGACATTGAGAATAAGAGAAGGGGATCCTCTTGAAATTTTCACAGACAGGGAGGGTGGAGTAATCCTTAAAAAGTATTCTCCAATAGGCGAGTTGACAGACTTCTCAAAGGAGTATGCTGAATCGCTGCAGCAATCAATTGGACATATTATTCTTATAGCGGATAAAGATGCGTTTATTTCTGTTTCAGGAGTTACTAAAAAAGATTACATAGAAAGAAAAATATCAAATGAATTAGAAAAGATAATGGAGGGACGAAAAACCATATTATTAGGAGATGATGCAAGGAAGGTAATCCCTCTGCATAATGATGATGATGCACAAAAGTATAGCATGCAGGTAATTTCCCCCATAATTACAGAAGGAGATACCATAGGTGCTGTAATTATAATAGAAAAAGATGAAGGACATAAACTGGGAGATCTTGAAGTTAAACTTGCAGAAACTGCATCAGCGTTTTTAGGAAAACAGATGGAACAGTAAAGTACATAATTTTGCATGAAGTAGAATAATGCCTCCAGATTAGAATAAAAATTAATATAGGGTTTTAAATAAAGAGAACATCTGTACATGTCGGGGAATTAGAATGGTTAATAATCCGAAGCTTTGTATAAATGGATTTATATATTAAAACCCTGTAGTGATGTTTTGAATTGGAGGTATTTTATGAAGAAACATTCTCTGATTAAAGGAAGCCTGATACTGGGTGCAGCAGGAATAACAGCAAAATTCATGGGTATATTTTTCAGATGGCCGCTTATAATGTTGATTGGAGATGAAGGAGTAGGTTATTACCAAATGACATATCCTCTATATATGTTTTTCATTGCAATTTCAACAGGGATTCCGGTAGCGATCTCAAAAATTGTTTCGGAAAATAATGCATTGGGGAAAAAAGATGAGACTTTTCAAGTTATAAAAGAAGCATTTTTGCTTATGATTATTTTAGGGACAGGCACCAGTGCGTTTTTCTTTTTTGGAGCAAAACCCATTATTCAACTTTTGAAATGGGATAACAAGGCTTACTATTCTTTAGTGGGCGTTTCCCTGGCGCCGATAATTATGAGCTTTATGACAGTATACAGAGGCTTTTTTCAGGGACTTCAAAATATGATTCCCTCTGCAGTAGCTCAAATTTTCGAACAAATAGCGAGAGTTGTAGTGGGAGTTGGATTGGCGCTGGTATTTCTTCCGTTGGGAATAGAATATTCTGCCGGGGGAGCTGCCTTTGGGGCTGTAGCTGGAGCATTATCAGGAGGGGGGTACTTGTATTATAAGTATAAGAAGGTAAAAAAAGAATATAAAGTTAGAAGGGTTCCTTTTAATCCTGACATGTTGAACAGGCTTCTTAAGATTGCTATACCTATTTCATTGGGAGCGACAGTTGGAAGCGTAATGGGATTAATAGATTCAATTCTGCTTCCCAGAAAACTTTTAGAATCAGGGTTAGACAGCAGAACTTCCATAATTCTATATGCACAGTTAACAGGAAAAGCAGCTGTGCTTACTAATATACCATTAACTCTTTCAATGGCATTATGTGCATCTTTAGTTCCCATAATCGCAGAAAATTATATTTTAAACAATAGATTGCAAGTGGTTACAAAAGTAAATACAGCTCTGAAATTATCTTTTGCAATAGCATTGCCTTCCTTTGCAGGTTTATATGTTCTGGCGTTGCCAATTATGCAGATAGTATTTCCTGGAAGATATGAAGGGTATGAAATTTTAAGGTATCTATCCATTTCAATTCCTTTTATAATATTGGCTCAGACAACCACAGCGGTATTGCAGGGAACGGGTAGGTATATTCTGCCTGTAGTAAATTTATTTATAGGATGCGTCATCAAGGTAATGCTTACTTCGGTATTGGTACCCATAAGTTCTGTCAATATATACGGAGCAGTAATTTCAAATATAGCTTCGTATTCAGTGGCATCGTTGTTAAACCTGATATCATTAAAAATATGTCTATCAATGAAAGTCGAATTTTACGAAATACTGATCAAACCAGTGTATGCCACGATTATAATGATGATTGCAGTTACAGGAACATACACACATTTAACATATAAATTGGGAAGCTATTCATTAGCTTGCTTGATTTCAATATTTTTGGGTATTATTATATATATATCACTGACAGTGATATTTGGAGTTTTCAAATATGATACTATCAGAAGTAGGTTAATAAAATAAAAGACTGAAAGATTAAAAGGAGAGAGCTTAATGATAAAAATAGTAGGATTAGGGCCGGGTTCAGCTGAGGCGTTAACAATAGGAACCATGAAAGTATTAAAAGAAGGAAAGAAGGTTTTATTAAGAACAAAAAAACATCCTACAGTAGATTATTTGGCTGAGATGAATATTGATTTTCAAACCTATGACTCAAAATATGAGACAGGAGAAAGTTTTGATGAGGTTTATGAAGCTATAGCAAAGGATTTAATTGAGGAGCATAAAAAATATGGGGATGTTGTATATGCTGTTCCTGGACATCCATTAGTAGCAGAAAAATCAGTGTTCAATATCATATCACTATGCGATGATATTGGAATTCAGTATGAAATATTCCCGGCAGTAAGTTTTGTTGATGCAATGATGGATGCACTGACAATAGACCCCATTGATGGATTGAAGATAATTGATGCTTTTGATATTGATAATCAGGTTTTAGACAAAAGAATAGGTACAATAATCACTCAGGTATATAACCAATTCATAGCCTCAGAGGTAAAATTGAAGCTGGCCGAATATTATAATGATGATACTGAAATATATTATGTACGTGCAGCAGGAATCAAGGGAATGGAAAGTGTAAGAAAGATGCCATTATTTGAATTAGACAGACAGGAAGATATAGATTATCTTACATCTGTATATATACCTAAAGATTTAAAAAACAAGAAAGATTTTAATGATTTAATCAGTATAATAAGAACATTAAGAGGGGCAGATGGGTGTCCATGGGATAGGGAACAGACTCATGAAAGCTTGAAATCTGCACTTATAGAAGAAAGTTATGAAGTAATAGATGCTATAGATAAAATGGACGATGATGCATTAATAGAAGAATTGGGAGATGTACTGCTTCAGGTTGTTTTTCATGGGGTTATAGGGGAGGAAGATGGCTATTATAATATGAATGACATAATAGAAGGTATATGTAATAAAATGATATTCAGACATCCTCATGTTTTTCATGGAGAAAATGTAAATTCTTCAAAAGAAGTAGTTTTAAGATGGGAAGAGTTAAAAAACAAGGAAAAAGGAATAAAAGGCCTTGAAGATGAGATAGATGCAATAGCAATGAGTCTCCCGTCCTTAATAAGAGCTGAAAAGGTTCAAAAGAAGGCTAAAAAAGCCGGTCTTGATTGGGATGACGTAGAACCAGCAATGGACAAGGTTTTGGAAGAATTAAGAGAAATAAAAGAGGTATATAAAGGAGAAAATAGGGAAAGAATAACAGATGAAGTAGGAGATTTATTGTTTGCATGTGTTAATATATGCAGGTTTCTTAAGGTTGATGGTGAGCTGGCACTCAATAAAAGCACGGATAAGTTTGTGAGAAGACTTCTATATGTAGAGAAAAAAGTAGAGTCACAAGGGAAAAAAATGAGTAGAATGACATTAGAAGAACTAGATGAAATATGGGAAGAGTCAAAAAAGTTAGAAAAGTAAGAAAAATAATTTAAATCAGAAGGAAAATGTGACTTTAAGGAGAATATAAAGAGTATAAATGTATTACTATTTATCATAAAAATACCTTTTTTGCACAAAATATCTACATTTCTATAGACTAGGCTAAAATCAAGGTATATAATAGGATGAGATAGTGTAGTATACTAAGAAATAAAAACTACAGTAATTTAATATCTCTATGATTAAGGAGGATGTAATCGTGAATAAAGCAGAATTAATCACTAGCATTGCTGAAAAAAGCAAATTAACAAAGAAAGATGCAGAAGCAGCTTTAAAAGCTTTAATAGAAAGCGTTGAGGAAGCACTAGCTAATGGAGATAAAGTTCAATTAGTTGGGTTCGGAACATTTGAAACAAGAGAAAGAGCTGCAAGAGAAGGTAGAAATCCTAGAACAAAGGAAGCTATCCAAATCCCGGCATCAACAGTTCCAGTTTTCAAGGCAGGAAAAGAATTCAAAGAAAAAGTAAGTAAATAATTGTAAGAAACCCGAGAATATCTCGGGTTTTTTTAAATATAAAATCCCTTGCGGAATGAAGGAGGAAGAAATTTGAGGTTAGATAAATATCTTAAAGTTTCAAGAATAATAAAAAGGAGAACAATTGCAAAAGAGGCGTGTGAAGGAGGACGGGTTTCTATAAATGATAAAATAGCAAAGCCATCTACTGATGTTAAGGAAGGAGATATTATAGAAATAACTTTTGCAAATAAAAAAATAAAGGCGAAAATAAATTCCATAGCAGAACACGTAAGGAAAGAAGATTCAAGAAATATGTATGAGATTATGGAAGGAGAAGAAGATAAGGAGTAGGTGGATATCTTTAAATGAAAAAATTTCAATGTTAATTCTTAATTTAATATTATAAGCATATATTCTGTTAGAAATATTATTAAGGAGAAGCATTATGGAATATAGAAAAGATGCACTTGAAAAAGACAATTCAATCCATCTTGAAAATAGGAAAAAGGTGTCATTGACAGGTGTGTTGGAAGTATTGAGTTTTGATGAAGATAAAATAGAATTAAATACCAGTGGAGGCATGTTGATCTTAAAAGGAAGAGGCTTGAAAATGAATAAGCTGGATGTTGAGAATGGAGATATTATCATTTCAGGACTTATATACAGCCTGATATATTCAGGAAAGGCAGCAAAAAAAGAAAAGGAAGCCTTGTTAAAAAGGCTTTTTAAATAGGTGAGGCGTATGGTTTTATCTAATTATTTGCAATATAATATAGTAATATACAGCCTTATTTCCGGAGTATTGACAGGGGTTCTTTTTGATTTATATAGGATAGTGAGAGGAATCGGGGGTTGCAAGGGGATAACAATTATAGAGGATTTGCTTTTTGGGATTTTGTGCGCACTTGTTATTTTCACATTCTTATTGTATTATAATTCTGCATTTTTAGGAGTCTATGTTTATTGCGGAATAATTACAGGGCTTATAACATATTTAAAGTTTGCAAGTAAACATATATTAAGATTAGAGCAGAAAATATTAACAAGAGCAAGCAGACTTTTCAGGGTAATATTTGGATATATTTTTTATATATTAAAAATAGTCTTATGTAAAGTATTGGGTAAAAGCAAATAAATTTAAAATTTACTTGAATATATAAGCTTTTGTCTTTAAAATATAAATAAGAATTGTTATAAAGGTGAGGAACAAGTATGGGGAAAAGAATCAACTTGAAGAACCTGATTATAGTCTTTTTGGTAGGTTTCTTTTGTTTCAGCTTTTTTAGACAAGAAACTGCTATGAAAAGATTAAATAAACAAATGGCAGATAAGCAGCAAGCGCTTGAAGATTTAAAAAATGACAATGAAAAACTTAAGCAAGAAGTAGAAAAGGTTAAGAGCAGTAACGATGAGTTTATTGAAAAGATGGTTAGGGAAAGACTTGGTTTAATTAAGCCAGGAGAAAAAGTTGTCAATAATACAAGCACTAAATAACGGTTATTATTTTATAACATATATAATTTCAAGGAGGAGTTTTTTTAACATGACCTTAATGGCAGGAAACATTTTAGAAGGTACAGTAATTAACATCACAAATTTTGGAGCATTTGTGGAAGTTGAAGGCAAGACAGGATTAGTTCATATTTCTGAGGTAGCTGATTCATTTGTAAAAGATATTAGACAACACTTGAAGGAACAGGATAAAGTAAAGGTAAAGGTAATTTCAATTGATGACAATGGGAAAATAAGCTTATCTATTAAACAAGCAAGTCCTCAAAGAAAAAGTGCAAAACCAGCTGAGATAGACTGGGCGCCAGAAAAGAAGAAACAGAGCGCAGAAAATTTTGAAGATATTATGTCAAAATTTTTGAAAGATAGTGAAGATAGATTACAAGATGTTAAAAAGAATCAGGACTTCAAGAGTAAGAGCAGAAAAAGTTTTGGTTAATCTATAGAGGGTTCCAACTACAACTATTAACTTATGCATTCCCGAATCAAAGTTGCAAACCAGCTTTTTCATTGTATAGGAAAGTGCATTCTTTCCTAATACAATGAAAAATGCAAGGGGTGCAGGGGAAGTTGTGTTCCCCGCCGTCAGAGGATGGGCATAAAGATTAATAATCGTAAAGGAACTCCGGAATATAAGGCTTCTAAATTTATTTAGAAGCCTTTACAATCTTCAATATTAACCTATGTCTAACATTAATTATAAAAAAATAATAAAAGGTGTTGACAGAATTGAAATGGTACCTTATAATTAATTTTGTTGTTGCAACCTAAGGGTTTAGACAAACAATGCTGAAGTGGCGGAACTGGCAGACGCACAGGACTTAAAATCCTGCGGTGCTTAAACACCGTACCGGTTCGATTCCGGTCTTCAGCACCAAATATCGCGGGGTGGAGCAGTTGGCAGCTCGTCGGGCTCATAACCCGAAGGTCGTAGGTTCAAGTCCTGCCCCCGCAACCATAAAGTGAAAAATGGCGGGATAGCTCAGTTGGCTAGAGCATTCGGTTCATACCCGAAGGGTCGCAGGTTCGAATCCTGTTCCCGCTACCAAATAAAATATAACATGCTGAAGTGGCGGAACTGGCAGACGCACAGGACTTAAAATCCTGCGGTGCTTAAACACCGTACCGGTTCGATTCCGGTCTTCAGCACCAAAAAAGTCTACAATTTGTTGTTGTAGGCTTTTTTTAGTGCTGATAAGTAGATTATTGATATGAATTATATACAAATTTGTCCTACGAAAAAAGTTATCTTAAACAAAGAATGACAATATAAGATAGGGATACACTGTTATAATGTAATTACAATTATTAGTAATTGGAGGGGTAATAATGCAATATGGGTTAGATGTAGACACATATAAGCGGATTGATAAAGGAAAAAAGCAAATCAATGAAAAGGTATACTATTCTCCGGTGAAAATCTTATTGATATTATTAGCAGGAATATTAGTCAGCAGAGTATTGTTAAATTTAAATATATCTGATGTTGATAAAATAACTCCCTTTGGAGTTGCATATCTAATGGCTTTTTTAGGAACCAAGGACAGAATATATAAGATTGTGGGGGCTGCGGGTGTATTGGCAGGGTATATGACTATAATGCGGATGGTAAAGGATTTCAATATGTATGTCATAGTAATTTGTGTGTTGACAGTTGTGTCAATGATACACCTTAAAAGAGAGACTAGAGGAGATAAGGCCAAGAACATTATTCTTCTGTATATTACTATATTTATCTATAAGTACTTTTTAACTGGAAATGAGATTGTATTTTCAATAATGATTGCCTCTTCATTAACAATGATAATAGGGGCCTCAAGTTACATTATCAGATATTCATTGGAATGCATAGGGGAATTTAATACTGAACATCTTTTTTCAAAGGAAGAATTGATAAGTGTAATAATACTGACTGCATTGGCTGTAACGGGAATTGGACGAGTGGGTTTGTTTAACATAAGTTTACGTAATGTTATGGCATTGACGATTGTTATTTTAACAGCATATATGTCTGAAGTTTCTTTAGGTGCGGCAACAGGAATTGTTTTAGGGGTAATCATAGGCATGACAACAGGGAATATGCCTTTTTATGTATCTTTGTTCGGGATCTGCGGATTGATAACGGGGATTTTTAAGGAAATGGGAAGGGTATTTGCTGTATCGGCTTTTTTGATAGTTTATCTGTTATTAAATATATATTGTGAAAATTTCAATTTATACAGCCAGATTGAAGGAATCGCTGCTGTGGGAATATTTTTACTTATTCCTAAGTTTGTTTTTGATAAGTTAGGATTGGAATTTAATCCGGAGAGAAAAGAAAATAAGTATATACAGCTTCACTTTATGAAAATAAGAGAGGAATTTAATAAGAGATTAAGACATTTTACGGACGTCCTTGAAGATATATCTTACGCATTAAATGGATTTGATAACAATGATAAGCTTTTATTGAAAAGTACCAGTTCCGCTTTGATAGAAAATTTAGGGGATAGGGTATGTTCAAACTGCGATATGAAATATATGTGTTGGAAAAGGGAGTTATACAGCACTTATGTAAGTTTTTCTGAACTGATAAAATCTGCAGAAGAGGGGAATGTAATTTTTCCGGCAGATCTTGAGAAAAAATGTGTTAAAAAAAACAGACTTATAAAAAATACACAGGAGATAGTTGAGAATCACGTTTTAAATGCCATGTGGAAAAAAAGAATGGGTGATGGGAGGAAAATAATAGCATCTCATATAGAAAATATGGCAAAAACTGTGGAACATATGTTAGTTGATTTAGATAAGGGAATAGAGATAAACCATGAGTGGGAGAAAAATATTAAAAGAATGTTCAGTAAAAATAATATTAAATTCTATGATGTTTTTTGTTATGAAGATAAATCTTCAAGGATAAACGTAAAACTGACTCTGGAGGACTGTAAGGGAAATAGGAATTGTGTAAAGAGGATTCTGCCCATTTTGAATGATGTTATAGGGAAATCCATGAGAATAGGGGAGGAGGGATGTCAGATCAACCCGAAGAACAAGCAGTGTACGGTGATTATTGAAGAAACACCTAAATACTATGTAGATAGCTATGTTCAGGCCTCATGTAAAGAAGGGGAAGAATATACCGGAGACAGTTACTATTTTGGAAGTACAAAAGATGGAATATACATGACTATTGTAAGCGATGGTATGGGGTCAGGCCCCAGTGCAGGAACCGAATCAAAGATGGCAGTAGAATTGATAGAAAAATTCACTTCAGCTGGATTTGGGGAAGAAGTAGCTATAAGAGCGGTGAATTCAATTATGCATATGAAATTTGCAGAGGACGAAAAATATGCAACATTGGATATGAATACTATAGATCTTTATTCGGGAGAAATAAAGTTCATTAAAATAGGAGCGGCGGCCAGCTTTATTAAAAGCAACAATAAAGTAGAAGAGATAAATTCAAAAACACTGCCATTTGGGGTTCTTGAGGAACCGGATGTTGAAATAATTGAAAGAAAACTAAAGAATGGTGATGTAGTCATAACAATAAGTGACGGTATATTGGAGCTGGATAAAGCAGAAGGCGGAAATACGGGATGGCTTGTGAACTATTTAAGAGAAACAAAGACCGCAAAACCTAAAGATATTACTGAGGAGATATTGAAGAAGATAAAAGAAATTACTGGTGGAAAATATAATGATGATATGACAATCATAGTAAGTAAAGTATACACTTTATATTGATAGCCTTGCAGATTTATATAATTAGCAAGAAAGATATCTTTAAATAAAAGACTTGGATTGCCAAGTCTTTTATTTAAGAATATATAATTTTATGTCAAGAATAAGTGATATAATTATTAAGTAATTTATGTAGAAAGTGTGGATTGATTAATGAAAGAAAAAGTGATTAGATACATATATGAAAATAAGCTGATTGAACCTGGTGACAGAGTATTGGTAGCTCTTTCTGGAGGTCCTGATTCAGTATGCTTATTTAATTTGATTTGGGAAATGAAAGAGATATTAGGAATAGAGATAGGTGCTGCACATGTAAATCACATGATGAGAGGAAAGGAAGCCGATGAGGATGAGCTATATGTAAGGGAAATATGTAAGAGTAGAAACATTCCTTGTTATTTTAAAAAGATAAATATAAATAAAATAGCAAAGGAAAAGGGTATAAGTTCTGAGATGGCAGGAAGGGATGAACGATATAGCTTTTTTTCAGAAATTAAAGAAAAGTACGCTTATAATAAAATTGCTTTAGCACATAATGCAAATGATCAGGCTGAAACAATTCTGATGAGATTGATGAGGGGCAGCGGACTGGAGGGATTGACTGGAATTAAAGCTAAAAGAGAGTCGATTTACATAAGACCGGTTTTGAACTGCAGCAGGGATGAAATTGAAGCATACTGTGAAGAGAAAAACCTGAAACCTAGAATAGATAAAACAAATTTGGAGAACATTTATTCCAGAAATAAGGTTAGACTGGAATTGATTCCATATATAAAAGAGAACTTCAATCCTGACATAATTAATACAATTAACAGGATAGGAAAATTACTAGATAAGGATAATGAATTTATTCAAGCACATGTAGAAAAGGCCTTGAAAAAATACTGTGATTTTAATAAGCATCTTATTATCAATAAAGAGATATTTGAAAAGGAAGAGGCTGTTTTAACAAGGACCATAAAAAAAGCTGTAATGATTTTTTCAAAGAAACATTATAATATTGAAATGAAACACATTTACGATATTATATCCATGCAGAAAAACAGAAGCGGAAACAAAATATATCTGCCTCATGGATTAGTAGCTTCTAATGTATATGGAGATGTAGAAATAAAGTTTAGCAGCGAAGATGAAAAAAGAAATATAATGGAAAATAATATATTAATAATTAAAGAAAATGTATATAATTATTCTATGGAGTTTAATAATTATAATGTAGAATTCTCAATCTTAGAGAAAAGTCCTAAAATGAATTTTTGCAAAATTGATTTAGTTAAATATTTCGATTATGATAAGATAACAGGAGATATAGAAGTCAGAACCAGAAGAGATGGAGACTCAATCAGGCCCTTTGGTATGAAAGGCAGGAAAAAGCTTAAAGATTTATTTATGGATTTAAAGATTCCAAGAGAAGAAAGAGAAGAAATTCCACTAGTATGCTTAAATGGGCAAGTAGCTTGGGTGGTGGGTATAAGAACCTCTGAGGACTTTAAAATTACTAAGGATACAAAAAATATTTTAAAAATTAAATTTACCAGAAAGGATTAGAAAGAATGAGAGAAGATATTCAGGAAGTTTTATTCAGTGAAGAGGACATAAGAAAAAAAGTGTCGCAGCTGGCGGAGGCTATCAGCTATGACTATAAAGATAAGGAACTTTTAGTAGTTGGAGTGTTGAAGGGGTCTGTTATTTTTGCTTCAGAACTCATAAAAAATATAACAATTCCTTGTGAAATTGACTTCATGGCTGTGTCATCCTATGGGAATTCCACAGATACTTCAGGAGTTGTGAGAATTTTAAAAGATCTTGATCATGGTATTGAAGGGAAAAATGTACTTATTGTAGAAGATATAGTAGACAGTGGAATTACGCTGAACTATCTGGAGAAGTATCTTAATGGAAGAGGTGCTGAAAGCATAAATATTGTTACTTTATTGAATAAACCTGCCAGAAGGAAAACTGAGGTTGAAGTTAAATACCAAGGTTTTGAAGTACCGGATGGATTCATTGTAGGATATGGAATAGATTATGCAGAAAAGTACAGAAATTTACCTTTTATAGGGATATTAAAACCTGAAGTGTATGAAAAATAGCGTGTAATCTTGTGTTGTTAGATAAAAGCATATATGATAAAATTTTTAGTAGCTAGAAAGAGAGGGGGGCCGGATATGAAGAAATTTTCGAGTGCAACGGCTTGGCTAATAATAACTGTTATGGTTATGTTTGTAGCTTTCACTATTTGGGAAAGCGGTAAAACTAAAGATGTGCTGACTTATAGTCAATTTAAGCAGCATTACCAAAGTAATGAAGTGAAATCAATACGTATAAAACAGGATAAGATTACTATTGAAGGTGTATTAAATGATGGAAAGGTGTTTAATACATATATACCTTTGGAAACCTTGAATACATTGATGGCTGAAACGCCTAAAGATACATTAGATGTATCCTTCGACGCACCTACAAGTACAAAAGATTGGATGAATTTGATTCCTACTGTTTTACTTATAGTTGTATGTCTTATTTTCCTGCTTATTTTTATGCAGCAATCTCAAAGCGGTGGCGGAAATCGAGGGGTTATGAATTTTGGCAGAAGCAGAGCCAAGATGGCAGTTCCTGACAAAAAGAAGATCTCCTTTAATGATGTAGCAGGAGCAGATGAAGAGAAGGAAGAACTTGCAGAAGTTGTAGACTTTTTGAAGGACCCTAGGAAGTATACTGACATGGGAGCAAGAATTCCTAAGGGAATATTGTTGGTAGGACCTCCTGGAACCGGTAAGACCCTTCTTGCAAGAGCAATAGCAGGAGAAGCAGGAGTGCCGTTTTTCAGCATTTCCGGTTCTGATTTTGTAGAGATGTTTGTTGGAGTAGGAGCTTCAAGAGTAAGAGATTTATTTGAACAAGCAAAGAAATTCCCTGCATCAATTGTTTTTATTGATGAAATTGATGCCGTGGGAAGACAGAGAGGTGCCGGACTTGGAGGAGGACATGATGAAAGGGAGCAGACATTAAATCAATTGTTGGTTGAGATGGATGGATTTGGAGTAAATGAAGGGATAATAATGATAGCGGCAACAAACAGGCCGGATATCCTGGATCCCGCATTGCTTAGGCCGGGAAGGTTTGACAGACAGATATTGGTGGGAGCTCCGGATGTTAAGGGAAGAGAAGAGATTCTTAAAGTTCATACAAGAAATAAGCCGCTGGAACAAGGTGTAAATCTTGAGGTTTTGGCAAAAAGAACACCTGGCTTTACAGGCGCTGACTTGGAGAACCTTACCAATGAAGCCGCATTGCTTTCAGTAAGAAAAGGGAAAACCAAAATTAGTATGGAAGAAATGGAAGAAGCAATTACCAGGGTAATTGCAGGACCTGAGAAAAAGAGCAGGGTAATAAGTGATCATGATAAAAAGCTTACAGCATACCATGAGGCGGGTCATGCCGTTGTGGCTATGTTCCTTGAAAATGCTGATCCGGTTCATCAAATAAGCATAATTCCAAGAGGTATGGCTGGAGGATACACAATGCACCTTCCTAAGGAAGACAGGTCATACACCTCAAAATCTAAACTTAAGGATGATATGGTGGGACTTCTTGGAGGCCGTGTAGCTGAAAAGTTGGTTATTGGAGATATAAGCACAGGAGCAAAAAATGACATTGACAGAGCATCTCATATTGCAAGAGCTATGGTAATGGAATATGGAATGAGTGACAAAGTGGGGCCTATAAGTTACGGATCTGATCAAAATGAGGTTTTCTTAGGTCGAGATATAGGAAGAGCAAGAAACTTCAGTGAAGAGGTAGGGGCAAATATCGATCAAGAAATTAAAGGGTTTATCGATGATGCTTATGTCACTGCAGAAAAGATTTTAACAGAAAATATTAATAAGCTGCATGCAGTAGCTCAAGCTTTGCTTGAAAAAGAAAGACTTGAAGCTAAAGAATTTCAGGAAGTTTTTGACAATGCATAAATTAAAAGCCGTAGATTATACGGCTTTTTTTTGAAAATATTCGCTATTGTACGAAATTTATAAAGGACATCGAATTTAATATTTAAAATAATGTCCTTGAGTGTTATAATATATAAAGAAATTTTAAAAAAAGAGGTGTCTCAGGATGAAAAGTGATATTGAAATTGCACAAGAAGCAAAGATGCATCCAATTACAAGTATAGCTCAAACATTAGGATTGGAAGAAGATGATATAGAACTATACGGTAAATATAAATGTAAAATTTCGCTGGATGTTCTGGAAAAATCTGAGGGGAAAGATGGGAAGTTGGTGTTGGTTACAGCCATAAATCCTACTCCGGCAGGAGAGGGAAAGTCAACTGTAACTGTTGGATTAAGTCAAGCTTTATGTAAGTTAAATAAAAAAGCAGTAGTTGCTATGAGGGAACCTTCTTTAGGTCCAGTTTTTGGAGTTAAAGGGGGAGCTGCTGGCGGTGGATATGCCCAGGTGGTTCCAATGGAAGATATAAACCTTCATTTTACTGGGGATATGCATGCTATTACTACAGCAAACAACCTTCTGTCTGCAGCTATAGATAACCATATACATCAAGGAAATCAGCTGAGGATTGACTCAAGAAGAATACTTTTTAAAAGAGTAATGGATATGAATGACAGAGCTTTAAGGCAGGTTGTGGTAGGTATGGGAGGCAAAGTCAATGGTTTTTTAAGAGAAGACGGCTTTATGATTACAGTCGCTTCTGAAATCATGGCGATATTATGCTTGGCTAAAGATTTAAAAGATCTGAAAGAGAGAATGGGAAATATCCTTATCGCATACAATTTAGATGGAGAGCCTGTATATGCAAAAGATATTCAAGTTCAGGGAGCAATGGCCTTATTGATGAAAGATGCAATCAAGCCTAATTTGGTTCAAACCTTGGAAAACACTCCTGCTATTATCCATGGCGGACCTTTTGCCAATATAGCTCATGGATGCAACTCTATCATTGCAACTAAAATGGCTTTAAAGCTTGGAGATATTGTAGTGACTGAAGCTGGATTCGGGGCTGACCTGGGGGCTGAAAAGTTTTTTGATATAAAATGCAGATATGCAGGAATTAAACCGGATTGTGTTGTTTTAGTAGCAACCATAAGGGCATTAAAGCACCACGGGGGAGTTTCCAAATCTAATTTAAGCATTGAAAATTTACCTTGTCTTGAAAAGGGTATGGATAACTTAGGGAAACATATTGAAAATGTTAAAAAATACGGTGTGCCATTGGTGGTAGCAATAAACAGGTTCCTGACTGATACTGAAGATGAAATTAAGTTAGTGGAAAACTATTGTAAAGAAATGAACGTAGAAGTTGCGCTTTCTGACGTTTGGGCAAAAGGTGGAGAAGGCGGAATAGAACTTGCAAATGAAGTTCTCAGGACTTTAGATACAAAGGTTTCTGATTTTAAGGTATTATACGAGGTTGAAGAAAAAATCGCCGCTAAGATTGAAAAGATTTCCAGGGAAATATATGGAGCTAAGGGTGTGAATTTTTCCACTCAGGCTTTAAACCAAATTAAGGAATTGGAAAGAATTAACTGTGATGAACTTCCTATATGCATGGCAAAAACTCAATATTCTCTTTCAGATAATCCACATTTGCTGGGAAGGGCTGAAAATTTTGAAGTTACTGTGAGAGAGGTAAGAGTATCGAAGGGAGCAGGATTTATAGTTGTTTTAACCGGGGATATTATGACAATGCCTGGGCTTCCAAAAGTTCCTGCAGCAAATAGAATGGATATTTTGGATGATGGTGAAATTATTGGGTTGTTCTAGACCTGAGTTATTTTACATAAATTCATTAAGTTTATGATCAAGAAGAGAGTTGTTAGAAATTGACAACTTTCTTTTTGTTAATATCTTGACAAAAGATGATTAATTGCTAAAATTAAATTGTTAAAATTCTAGTGTATATTTCAAGAGTTTAGGTTGTTTAAGATTGATTTTTTTAATATGCTAAAGGCGGTGCAGTATGATATTATTAATAGATGTCGGGAATACTAATATTGTTTTAGGAATTAGTGCTAATGAGAAGTTTGTTTCAAGTTGGAGAATATCCACAGATCCAAATAAAACATCAGATGAGTATGGAATACAGGTTTACCAGTTATTCCATCAACATGGTATTGATCCAAGTGATGTGGAGGGAATAATTATTTCTTCTGTAGTTCCCAATATCATGTATTCATTAGAACATATGATCAGAAAATCCTTTAAGGTAGAGCCTATTATAGTAGGGCCTGGTGTGAAGACTGGGATAAATATAAAGTATGATAATCCTAAAGAAGTGGGAGCTGACAGAATTGTAAATGCTGTAGCTGCACATGAAAAATATAAGAGAAGTTCTATAATAATTGACTTTGGTACTGCAACAACTTTTTGTGCATTAACTAAGAATGGAAATTACCTTGGGGGGAACATTGTTCCAGGGATAAAAATATCATCTGATGCTCTTTTCCAAAGGGCTGCAAAATTACCAAGAGTAGAACTGGAAAAGCCTAAATGCATAATTTGTAAAAATACAATTTCCAGCATGCAGGCTGGTATCATTAATTCATATATAGGTGGAGTAGAATACATAGTTAAAGCTATGAAAAAAGAAATGATGTCATTAGGTGAAGAAGAGCCATTGGTAGTAGCTACCGGAGGTTTGGCAAAGTTGATTTATGACAGTACTGACGTAATTGATATAATAGAACCACAGTTGACCCTTGAAGGATTAAAGATCATTTATGAAAAAAATAAGGAGTAATTAGTGTGAAAATAGGTAGTCTGAAGTTTGAAAATGCTGTTTTTTTAGCTCCTATGGCGGGTGTTACTGATATTTCGTTCAGAGGTTTATGTAAGGAAATGGGTTGTGAACTTGTATATACCGAAATGATAAGTTCAAAAGCTTTATTTTATGAAAGTGATAATACCAAGAATCTTATGAGGACTTCAGAAGAAGAGAGGCCTGTAGCAGCTCAAATATTCGGAAATGATCCTTATGTTATGGCGGAAGTTGTTAAAAGATATTTTAACGAAAGAGAAGATATTTGCATTATTGATATAAATATGGGATGTCCTGCTCCGAAAATTGTGAAAAATGGTGAAGGTTCAGCTTTGATGAAAGATCCTGAACTGGCTTGGAAAATTGTAAAGGAAGTAAAAAAGGCTTCCGGCAAACCTGTTACAGTGAAGTTCAGAAAAGGCTATGATAAAGAACACATTAATGCAGTTGAATTCGCAAAGTGGATGGAAGATGCAGGAGTGGATGCCGTGGCTGTTCATGGGCGAACCAGAGAACAAATGTATGAAGGAAAAGCAGATTGGGATATAATAGGCCAGGTGAAAAGTGCAGTAAATGTTCCGGTTATTGGAAATGGGGATGTGTTTAAACCGGAGGATGCTTTAGAGTTAAAAAGAATATCAAATTGTGATGGAATAATGGTTGCAAGAGGAAGCATGGGCAACCCATGGATTTTCAGGCAAATTTCTCGAAAGTTAAAAGGAGAAGACGTGATTTTTCCTACGCCGTCTGAAAAAATTGAAATGTGCTTAAGACATTATGAATTAGCAATGAAGTACGATGGGGAATATAAAGCTGTAAGAGAAATGAGAAAACATTCTGCTTGGTATATCAAGGGTTTAAATAGTTGCACAGATATAAAAAATAAAATTAACATACAAGAAAATGTTAATAGTGTTATTGAAGTATTGAAAAGCTATAAAGCCTTCCTAGATAATGATATTGCCTAAATTTAAGTTAAGTAATATAAAGCTTTTGGGGCAGTATAACTTTACAGAATTGTTGACAGTAACAATAGTAAGTTTTATAATATGTTAAATAATCATTTAATGAGTATGTATTTCAAATAATAAATATACTATATAAGATGAGCTATTATTATAGAAGGGGAGAATGAAATGAGTGATCAAAAAAAGGTGATTTTAACTTATGAAGGAGTTAAAAAACTAGAAGATGAACTTGAATTTTTAAAATCTGTAAAAAGAAAAGAAATTACTGAAAAAATAAAAGTTGCTTTAGGTTATGGAGACTTAAGCGAAAATTCTGAGTATGATGAAGCAAAGAATGAACAAGCTTTTACTGAAGGAAGAATCCTTCAGTTAGAAAACATGCTGAAAAATGCTGTTGTTGTTGATGAATCAGAAATATCAACAGATACAGTGACTATTGGATCAGTAGTGAAAGTAAAAGATTTTGAGTTTGATGAAGAAGTTGAGTATATAATTGTCGGTTCAGCAGAAGCAGATCCTATAAATTATAAAATCTCAAATGAGTCACCAGTTGGTGCTGCACTTTTAGGAAAAAAAGTAGGAGATTCAGTAGAAGTTATAGTACCAGGCGGTACAAATAAATTCGAAGTTTTAGGAATTAGAAGAGAGTAACGGAGGTTTCAAGATGTCAAATGAGGAAATAAATATTAACCAGTTAGAAGCTCAATTTAGTGAACAAGAAATGTTAAGAAGACAAAAGCTTGAGGAACTAAAGGCTGAAGGAAAGGATCCTTTTGATGTTTACAAGGTTGAAGTAACACATTCTTCAAAAACAGTTAAAGAAGGGTTTGAAGAATTGGAAGGAAAGATTGTTAAGGTTGCTGGCAGACTTATGTCTAAAAGGGGCCAAGGAAAAGTTATATTTGCAGATGTTCATGATAAAGAAGGAAAGCTGCAACTTTTTATTAAGCTTGATGCAGTAGGAGAAGACAACCTTAAAGCCTTTAAGACATATGATCTTGGAGATTGGGTTTCAGCAGAGGGTGAAGTATTCAAAACAAAAGCTGGAGAAATATCTGTTAAGGTTAATGATTTTAAACTTATTTGTAAATCTTTAAAACCTCTGCCAGAAAAATGGCATGGATTGAAGGATCCTGATTTAAGATATAGACAAAGAGAATTGGATTTGATCACTAATCCTGAAGTAAGAGAAACATTTATCAAAAGATCAAAAATAATATCAGGAATAAGAATGTTCTTAGATGAAAGAGGATATTTAGAAGTAGATACTCCTATGCTTCAGACTTCTGCAGGAGGAGCTGCTGCAAGACCATTCATTACACATCATAATGCTTTAGATATAGACATGTATTTAAGAATTGCTACAGAATTACACTTGAAGAGATGTATAGTGGGCGGTTTTGAAAAAGTATATGATATGGGAAGAATATTCAGAAACGAAGGGATGTCAGTAAAACACAATCCTGAGTTCACCACTATCGAATTGTATGAAGCTTATGCAGATTATAACGATATGATGGAAATTACAGAAAATATGATTGCATCTGTATGTGAAAAGGTTAATGGATCTACTAAGGTTACGTATCAGGGAACAGAAATAGATTTTAAACCGCCATGGAGAAGAATAACTATGGTAGATGCAGTTAAAGAATATGCAAATGTAGATTATAATTCAATTGCCAGCGATGAAGAAGCTCAGAGCATAGCAAAAGAAAGAAAGTTGGAATTTAAAAAACCGTTAAATACAGTTACAAAGGGAGAAGTGTTGAATGCTCTTTATGAGGAATATTGTGAAGAAAAGTTGATTCAACCTACTTTTGTAATAGATTATCCTGTTGAAAATTCTCCTCTTACTAAAAAGAAGAGAGGGAATGAGGCTTTTACCGAAAGATTCGAAGGATTTGTTTTCGGCAGAGAAATATGCAATGCTTACTCTGAATTGAATGATCCTATCGTTCAAAGGGAAAGATTTGAACAACAAGCTAAGGAGAGGGATCTTGGTGATGATGAAGCATACATGATTGATGAAGAGTTCATGAGTGCTTTAGAAACAGGTATGCCTCCTACAGGAGGGTTAGGAATAGGTATTGATAGATTAATAATGTTCCTGACAGATTCAGCATCTATAAGAGATGTAATATTATTCCCTACTATGAAGCCATTGCAATAGTATGAAAGGTCACCTTTACCGGGTGACTTTTTTATCTAAAATAATTTAAAAAAGTATTGCATTTTGATAATATCTTGGTATAATAGTATTTGTGATTGACGTTCCGCGGTAGCTCAATGGTGGAGCACTCGGCTGTTAACCGATAGGTTGGAGGTTCGAGCCCTCTCCGCGGAGCCAATTTTAAAATTATACAGCACAAACAAATTCAGCGTAGGCTGATTTTTTTTTGATTAAAATCAAATTCCATATTTTCATTGACAATAGGTTTAGATTTGATTATATTATTAATTAGAAAATTTAATAGGCATGATGATAAAGAAGAGTAGTTTTAAGACTTATTCAGAGAGATGGTGTCTGGTGAAAACCATCAAGGCTTAAAGTGAAGGGAACTTTTGAGTGCAATTATTTTTAAAGCAGGGCAATTGCCAAGAAGGGTGGAACCGCGGAAAGATATTTTTCGTCCCTTTATGGTAATGGCTTTTTTTGTTTTACTAAGAAAAAATATACTCATATAAAGTTGGAGGGATCAATATGGCAGTAGAAAAAACAATGGATAAGATTGTGGCGTTAGCCAAAAATAGAGGATTTATTTTCCCGGGTTCAGAGATCTACGGGGGTCTTGCTAACTCATGGGATTATGGTCCGCTTGGAGTAGAGTTTAAGAATAATGTAAAAAAGGCATGGTGGAAAAAATTTGTTCAGGAAAGCCCATATAATGTTGGAGTGGACTGTGCAATACTTATGAATAGAGAAGTTTGGGTAGCATCAGGACACGTAGGCGGATTTTCAGATCCGTTAATGGATTGTAAAGATTGTAAAACAAGATTCAGAGCTGATAAAATTGTTGAAGATCATATGACAGCAAATGGAGCTGAAGTTGCAACTGCTGATGGATGGAGTAATGAAGAATTAAAGAAATATATTGATGACAATAATATATTATGTCCGAAGTGTGGAAAGAAAAACTTTACTGAAATAAGAAAATTCAATCTTATGTTCAAAACTTTCCAAGGAGTAACAGAGGATGCTAAGGCAGAAATATTCTTAAGGCCTGAAACTGCACAAGGTATATTTGTTAACTTTAAATCTGTACAAAGAAGTTCAAGAAAGAAAGTTCCTTTTGGAATAGCTCAAATAGGTAAATCATTCAGAAATGAAATAACTCCAGGAAACTTTACCTTCAGAACAAGGGAATTTGAACAAATGGAACTTGAATTTTTCTGTAAGCCAGGAACTGATTTAGAATGGTTTAATTATTGGAGAGAATATTGTTGGAATTTCCTATTAAACCTGGGGGCAAACAAAGATAATTTAAGAATGAGAGATCATGGAGCGGAAGAATTATCTTTCTACTCTAATGCAACTTCAGATATCGAATATTTATTCCCATTTGGATGGGGAGAACTTTGGGGAATAGCAGACAGAACTGATTATGACCTTAAGAAGCATCAGGAACATTCAGGAGAAGATTTAAGCTATCTGGATCCCGCTACAAATGAAAGATATGTACCATATTGCGTAGAACCATCCTTGGGTGCAGACAGAGTTGCGCTTGCATTCCTGATTGATGCTTATGATGAGGAAGAACTTGAGGGCGGAGATGTAAGAACAGTAATGCACCTGCATCCTGCATTAGCACCATTTAAGGCTGCAGTTTTACCACTTTCCAAGAAGTTATCAGAAAAGGCTGATGAAGTATATTCTTCACTTGCAAAAAAATTCAATATAGAATACGATGAAGCTGGAAGTATAGGTAAGAGATACAGAAGACAGGATGAAATAGGAACACCGTTCTGCATTACTGTCGACTTTGATACTCTTGAAGATGGAGCTGTAACTGTAAGAGATAGAGATACAATGAACCAGGAAAGAATTAAAATAAGTGATTTAGAAGCATATATAGAAAAAAGACTGGAATTTTAAGAAGAATGGCGATTAGATATCGCCATTTTTTTACGCTTTAGGAAATTGTAAAATTTTCAAGTTGAGGATAACTTAAGGGAAATACGATTGTACGTAGGCTGGTTACAGCACCTAAAGAGTAAAAAAATAAAAATAGTCACCTGCCAGATTTTCCTCACATACGTTGGGAAAGGCAGATGCGAGAAAAAAATCGACCCCTTAGAATTGCCTTGACGATTTTTTTGAAAATTAAATAGATCTGAAAGTATAAAATCAACTAAGGTGGAATTATAATATAACGGGTGATATAATAAAAAACAAATGGTTAAAATTTCAATTTAGACTTTGTGGAGGAATATTATAATGAAAAAGGATTTCGGTGAATTTAAAAAGTTTATAAATGGGAAAAATGTTGCTGTACTGGGAATTGGAGTAAGTAATATACCTTTAATAGAGCTTCTTGTGCAGTTGGGTGCAAAGGTAGCAGCCTTCGATAGGAAAGAAGAAAATGAAATTGGTGATATTTCAGAAAAATTCACTACTATGGGGGTGAAACTTGTTTTAGGAGAATCCTATCTTAAAAATCTCAAGGGATTTGAAGTTATATTCAAAACTCCAGGTATGAGGATAGATCTTCCAGAACTTGCATTGGCAAAAGAACAAGGAGCATATATAACTTCAGAGATGGAGGAGTTTGTAAGATACTGTCCGGCTAAAATATATGGCATAACAGGAAGTGATGGGAAAACAACTACTACTACAATTGTTTCAAAACTTCTGATGGAAGAAGGATACAAAACCTGGGTTGGAGGAAATATAGGAACTCCTCTTTTTTCTAAGATAGAAGAGATAAAGGAGAATGACAAGGTTGTTTTGGAGTTGTCTTCGTTTCAGCTTATGACTATGAATTGCAGGATTGAAAGGGTTATAGTTACAAATTTGACCCCTAATCATTTGGATATGCACAAAGGAATGGAAGAATATATAGATTCAAAAAGAAATATATTTAAATTTCAGGAAGAGGAAGATTTGCTTGTGATAAATGAGGATAATGACATTACAAAAAGCTTTGAAAATCAAGCAAAGGGAAGAGTGAAATTATTTTCTTCAAAAGTTGTATTAGACAAAGGGGCATATCTTAAAGATGGTGTATTATATTTGCAGGCGGAGAAGGTAATATCTCAGGATGAAGTTATTCTTAAAGGTGTCCACAACATGGAAAATTATCTGGCTGCATTTTTGGTTACTCAGGATGAGGTGAGTATAGATACTATGAAAAAAGTTGCTGCAAGTTTTACGGGCGTGGAACACCGTTGTGAATTTGTGAGAGAGTTTAATGGAGTGAAATATTACAATGACTCTATTGCGTCAAGTCCCACAAGAACGGTGGCTGGACTGAAAGCATTCGATAAGAAGGTTATATTGATTGCAGGCGGTTATGACAAGCATATACCATTTGAACCATTGGCAATTGATGGACATGAGTTTATTAAGGAATTGATTTTATTGGGAGCGACAAAAGACAAAATAGAGGAGGCTTTCCTCCAGTTGAATAAAGACAAGGGGATTGAAATTCCTATTCATACTGTAAATTCATTGGAGGAAGCAGTCAAAGTAGCTAAAGATATTTCTAAGCCTGGAGACGTAGTTACACTTTCACCTGCCTGTGCAAGTTTTGATATGTTCTCTAACTTTGCAATAAGAGGAATAAAATTTAAAGAAATTGTAAATAATCTTAAATAAATAAAATGGAGATAATGTGTTCAGAATATTATCTCCATTTTTTATAATACAATCCGTAAACCTCGTACCCCCTGTGGTCTAGTATGTAAGGGATTTAAATCTGTTGCAGTAGTGTTGAGATTGAAAATTATCCTAAATATCTTCAAAAGTCTTAGGAAAAGTTGATTAAGGTTCAAAGAATAGATTTTTTGAGCAAATTAACCTCAAAACTTATAAAAGAAAACCCAATTATAGTTTTTAAAGATTTTAATGTTAAAAACATGACCAATCCCTTTGCAGGTGGAGTAAGTTCACTAACTTAAAATTAGCAAAGTATAAAGTATGGTGTAAAAACAAAGATAAACCTTGCCTTGTGTATCAATAACAGAAATACATAGGAAAATGAAGAAACTATGAGAAAATTGAGTATAAATAAGCACAAATGGGTTTTCATATGATGACTTATACTGCTGCAGATGTTATTATAAAACACGTCCTCAAGACGAGGGCAAACAAGTCAACGAAAATGAGAAAAAAACAAGAAAAAAGTAGTTGACAAACAATAAATGTTTTGTTAACATATAGAAGTCGCTTAAATGCGAAACAAACAAAACAAACAAATTGGTCTTTGAAAATTAAACAGAGGAATAAGAAGTAAGATTTAGAAATAAACTTAAGTCAACGTAATCTTTTGAGTTAGATTA